>JASMME010000121.1 GCA_030748365.1 Lutibacter sp. | reverse complement strand
TACCCTGCCCGTAATTCGGTAATACCCTACTTCATCCCGCAGGGCACCATCTCCGGTAAAGTATTTATTTTTAAACGTTGAAAAGTACGTGTCCTTATACCGCTGGTGGTTGCCCCAGATGGTCCGCGCCATAGACGGCCAGGGGAATTTGATACACAAACGACCATCTACCTGGTTCCCTTTGATTTCCACTCCGTTTTCATCCATCAGTGCCGGTTGAATACCAATAAAAGGCAAGGTGGCGTAGGTTGGTTTGGTGGGGGTTGCATAAGGTATGGGCGTAATGAGTATACCCCCTGTTTCGGTTTGCCACCAGGTATCTACAATAGGTGAAGTTTTCTTTCCAATATTATCGTTGTACCAGTGCCAGGCTTCTTCATTGATGGGTTCTCCTACCGACCCTAAGACTTTGAGCGATTGCAGATCGTAGGCTTCCACATAGTCCAGGTGTTCTTTCGCCAGGGCACGGATGGCGGTAGGCGCTGTATAGAATTGGTTGACCTGATGCTTCTGACAAATTTCCCAAAAACGACCCCAGTCGGGATAATTCGGTACCCCCTCAAACATTACGGTCGTTGCACCATTGGCCAATGGTCCGTACACGATATAGCTATGGCCGGTAATCCAACCGATGTCTGCGGTACACCAATACACATCATTCTCCCTGTACTGGAAGACATTTTTAAAGGTGTAGGCCGTATAGACCATATAGCCGGCAGTACTGTGCACCATGCCTTTGGGTTGTCCTGTGGAACCGGAGGTATACAAAATAAATAAAGGATCCTCGGCATGCATCGTGACGGCTTCACAGTGCTCGGAAGCAGCGTCCAGCAGCGGTTGCAACCATTGATCGCGCCCTGCTTTCAGGTGAATTTCTGAGTGGATACGCTTGGCCACCAACACGGTTTCTACACAAGGACAATCTTTTAAAGCTTCATCTACAATGCCCTTTAAATCAATCGTCTTTTTTCCGCGGTACGAACCATCTGAGGTCAGGACCATTTTACAATCACTGTCGTTGATTCGCATGGCCAATGCCGTCGATGAAAACCCTGCAAATACTACGGAGTGAATCGCCCCTATTCTGGCGCAGGCCAATACCGCAACGGCCAACTCTGGGATCATGGGTAGGTAGATACACACACGGTCTCCTTTGGCAACACCCTGATCTTTTAGTACATTGGCAAACTTGTTTACCCTTACCGATAGGTCTTTATAGCTAATATGAACTGCTGGATCCTTAGGGTCATTGGGCTCAAATAAAATGGCTGTTTTATCGCCACGTGTAGCCAGGTGTCGGTCAATACAGTTTTCAGTAATGTTAAGTTGGGCACCTTCAAACCACTTGACTTCGGGTTTTGTAAAATCCCAACTCAATACCTTGTCCCAACGCTTGCGCCATACAAAGTGTTCTTCAGCGATTTCTTCCCAAAACAGCTCAGGGTTGCGAACGGATTTTCGATAAACTTGGTAATATTCTTCTAAATGTTTGATGTGATAATTACTCATTTTTCAGGGTATTTTAATGTTGATGTGCTGCACCTGCACCTGCAGGTATTCTGATATTTTCTACCATTTCTTGTACCGATTCCGGCGGACTGGGCGTACAGGATGAGATTAGGATAGAGACTGTAAAATTGACGAGCATAGCCACCGTACCAAAACCTTCGGGTGATATTCCACACCACCAATCTGCCTGTGTACCGCCACCAAACCAACCAAATTTAAACTTGGTCATATAGAACAGCATCAGGACAATCCCTGCAACCATACCAGCTATTGCACCTTCTTTGTTCATACGCTTGCTAAAAATTCCTAAAACGATGGCTGGGAAAAAGGAAGCGGCTGCCAGGCCAAATGCCAAGGCCACCGTGGCTGCAACAAAATCAGGCGGATTAATTCCAAAATACCCCGCAATAGAAACGGCTGCAACGGCCGACAAACGGGCCGCTAACAATTCGCCTTTTTCAGAAATATCAGGCTTGATCATTTTTTTAATAAAATCGTGGGATACAGAGGATGATATAACCAGTAGTAAACCCGCAGCTGTTGACAAAGCCGCAGCCAATCCTCCGGCAGCAACCAAGGCAATCACCCAATTTGGTAGGTGGGCAATCTCTGGATTGGCCAACACCATTATATCTTTATCTATGGTCAGTTCATTGACAGCGGTATCAGCCAGGTATTGTATCTTTCCGTCCTGATTCTTATCTTCAAAAGTGATCAGTCCCGTGGTTTCCCAATTACTAAACCAGGAAGGCATCTCCTTATAGGGTTGGTTGCTAACCGTTTCGATTAGGTTGGTCCTGGCAAAAACAGCAATGGCCGGCGCCGTGGTATACAAGATGGCGATAAACAACAAGGCCCAACCTGCTGATTTACGTGCATCGGACACTTTCTTTACCGTAAAAAAGCGTACAATCACATGGGGAAGCCCCGCCGTACCCACCATCAAAGCGGCAGTGATAAAAAACACATCCATGGTTGATTTACTGCCGGAAGTGTATGCAGCAAAGCCCAATTCCTGGTGCAAACCATCCAATTTATCTAGCAAGTATACCCCCTGTGCATCCGTACCACCAAAACCGAGCTGAGGAATCGGATTCCCAGTCATTTGAATGGAAATAAAAATGGCCGGTACCATAAAGGCAAAAATCAGCACACAATATTGGGCTACCTGGGTATAGGTAATCCCTTTCATCCCTCCGAGCACCGCATAGAACAATACGATGATCATCCCTATAAATACACCGGTGTTGATATCTACTTCCAAAAAACGGGAAAAGACCAGCCCTACCCCCCGCATCTGACCGGCGACATAGGTAAAGGAAACCAACAAGGCACAACAAACTGCCACCAACCTGGCCACATTTGAATAGTACCTATCCCCAATAAAATCTGGTACGGTAAATTTTCCGAATTTTCGGAGATAAGGTGCCAATAACAAGGCCAACAACACATAGCCTCCCGTCCAGCCCATCAAGTAGACCGAGCCGTCATAACCGGAAAATGAAATGAGGCCAGCCATGGAAATAAAAGAAGCGGCTGACATCCAGTCGGCCGCGGTAGCCAGGCCATTGGCCAGGGGAGAAACCCCGCCACCAGCTACATAAAAATCTTTGGTAGAGCCAGCTCTTGACAAAATAGCAATGGCAATGTACAGTGAGAATGTGATACTTACCAGTATCCATGTCCAGGTTTGAATATCCATCTCCTTATTCGTTTAAGTTGTATTTGCTATCTAATTTGTTCATCAGCCTGATATAGACAAAAATAAGGAGTACAAAAACATATATAGCGCCTTGTTGTGCAAACCAAAAACCCAGGGAAAAACCACCAAGACTAAAATTGTTTAGGGTGTCCACCCATAGAATACCAAAACCATAAGACACGAGAAACCAAATCGCCAACAAAATGGCGAGGTATCTCAAATTGGTCTTCCAATATTGTGTAGCAAGTGATTTTTTCAACATAAGATTCGTCGGTTATAAAATTATACAATGATTAAAAAATGACACTGAACAAAAGAATCATTACACTGAACGTTCTTATCACATAATAAAGCCGGTAGTGAAAACCAATTAGGTGCTTCTTCCTGCGAACACATTCAATCGTAAAATGAACCCCGTGACAATAATTATACAAGGCAAAAGAACAAAACCCTCACAATCAGGTAAACTCTTTTTCTTCGTTCATAAAAATATTAAAATTTAAACAAGTCTGACATAGAAAATCTGCCGATGGGCATTTTTTACCTATCTATAACGCATTTTCTACTACATGCTAGGAAAAGTAAAAAGGGAATTAAAAGAAAAGAAAAGCGGCTTATTGGTCTGATAATAACATTCGTGGCATTTTCATAATAATAAAAAAAAAGGTGCTTTTTTGGTTATTTTATTATTTTCATCTTTTCAATTGTTTTATTGTCATAATTACAACGTTTTCGTAGTTTGACAAACTATTTACTATTATTTTGGTTATTTTTGTAACCATTCTACAATATTTATTTTTACTTTATGACAGCACAGGGACTGTACTTACCTGCGTTTGAGCGGGACAATTGTGGGGCGGGTTTTATCGCCAACCTAAAGGGTGAAAGATCCAACCAGATTATCCACGATGCCCTCGAAATATTGGTCAAGCTCGAACACCGGGGTGGCGTGAGCGCTGATGGAAAAACGGGTGATGGTGCCGGTCTTTTGATAGACATTCCCCATGAGTTTTTCAGCAGGGCCTGTGAATTTGACCTTCCTGCACAAAGGGACTATGCTGTTGGTATGGTTTTTTTACCGGTAAACAAGAACCAATATCACTACTGTAAAGAAACCTTTGAAAAGGAGATTGAGGCCCAAGGACTCTCGACCATAGGCTGGAGAAAAGTACCTGTAGACGCAAGTCATTTGGGAGAAATCGCCCGGGCTTCAGAACCCAGAATCGAGCAGCTCTTCGTGGGTAAAACAACTGAAATCGACGAAAAAACTTTTAGGGCTAAGCTCTACGCTGCCCGAAAAATAACCGAACATACTATCGGGGCCTCTAAAATTTCTGAAAGCACCTATTTCTACGTCCCTAGCCTGTCAAACACCACCCTGATCTACAAGGGAATTATTATGCCGGAAGATATTGGACGGTATTATACCGACCTGATGCAGCCAGATTTTTTAACGAGACTGGCCCTGGTTCACCAGCGATTTTCGACGAATACGATGCCTGCATGGGAGTTGGCACAGCCTTTTAGATACCTATGTCAGAACGGAGAAATCAACACACTACGTGGAAATGTCAGCAGGATGCGTGTCCGTGAGGAAATAATGAACAGTGAGGTTTTTGGACCTGAAATTGAAAAATTATTCCCCATCATTCTACCAGGAAAATCAGATTCTGCTTCTATGGACATGGTTGCTGAATTGTTGTTACACACCGGAAGGTCCCTACCCGAAGTGATGATGATGATGATTCCTGAAGCCTGGCAGTCCAATGCCAACATGGCTCAGGAAAAAAAGGATTTTTATGAATACCATTCTGCCTTGATGGAACCCTGGGATGGACCCGCTTCCATCGTCTT
>JASMME010000120.1 GCA_030748365.1 Lutibacter sp. | reverse complement strand
CGCCAAAATCTAGGTCGGTATCTTCAAAGTTGACAACGACGATTTCATCGGCCACATAGTCTGGATCACAGGCATTTCCAATACCGTCATTGTCTTCGTCTGCCTGGTCTGCATTGGGCGTATCCGGACAATTGTCAATATCGTTGGATACCCCGTCTCCATCGTTGTCTGAGCTAACGAGGTTGGGACCTGTAAAATCATCGATCAAAAAATCATAGGCTGTGGCATCTCCGCCGGCAAAATAGATAGAGATATGCTTATAATCTGTGGCGGTGATATTAAAGGAAGAGAAATCAAAATAAAGGGTTTGCCAACCGTTGATTATCGATATATCTGCGTCTCTTTCTTTAAAGTCTCCACCATCATCTTTCTGGTCGCCTATCTTTAAGCGTACATAGGTTTCGATGGGGGAATAGACCTTCATAGAATAGATGTGGTCACCGGTCATATCAATGGGTTGCGCCAGTTCGAGGTGTACCCTGGACCAACCGCCCCAAGAGGTGTTCTTTTCAAATTTTAAAACCTGGTTCTGGGCATCTGCCGGATCGGCTACCAGTGAAAAATCAGGGGCTGGATCGCCCATGGTCTCTACCAAGGCGCAAACAGAAGTGCCATTGTCTTCAAAATCATTGTATAGCTGTGTGGAAGGTTCCGTGGAACGGGTAGTAAAAGACGCAGCTATTCCAGTTAAAGGGGTTTCATTGGAGGCCACTTCAACTGCTTGGTCGTTCAGGCCGTAATGATAGGTACTAGACACATCCAACAACTGATCGGGGTCGATTGTAATGGTGGTCTTATCACTGCTGATGCTGCCCGAAAAGGGAACATCGGTACCAGTTGCACTGCCTTTCTTAAGCCAGGCGATGGAAGCAACGTCTGTAATCTCAGTATCATCCAACATACGCAGGGCCAGGTTAGCGGCAATGGTCATATTGCCAAAAAGATTGACATCGGTAGCACCGTCTGCCGGGCTGTAGCTCACCGAAGTCTGGGGTGGGATATTGCTTTTTTCGTAGTCATCAAAATAGAAAACATCTCCAGAAGTAGCGCCTGCAGACATATCCTTGTCAAAATAGATCTGTGCCCGGTTGTAATTGGTGGCGGTAACCGCACTGTAATTAAACACCAGCTCTACCCACTGATTGGTTTCGGTTACCGACAATTTTTGCTCTAAACCCTGCCCCCAATCAGGGTAATTTTGAAGTTTTATACTAACATCCACCGGGGTATCGACCCACACTTTTACCCTGATATACGGGGTTTCAGAAAAATCGAAGGGGGCCAAGGGTGAGTCACCGTTTACCAGGTCATTTTCCAATCCGGAATCATTCCCACCATGGATATACTTACCAACATGGTCAGAGGTATTGATCCCTGTTTGGTCGGGATTGGCAATCTTTTCAAAACCGGTTCCTCCCCAACTGGTAAAAGCCAGGTCGGCATTGGTCGTATCAAAATCAAAAAGCATTTCCTGGACAGTTCCCGTAGTAGCCGCCTTGGTTGTAAACGTAGAAGACACCCCAGTAACCGGCGTATCATCAGCATATTCAATGGCATTGTCTACCACCCCAAACCAATAGACAGTTGCGTTGGAAAGATCGGCACTCGGATCAAGGGTAATGGTATGCTTATCATCGTTTATAGCGGCGGTAAAGGCTACATCAGTACCATTGGCATCCGGGGTTTTTAGGGCTACTTTTCCTGTCAGGTCGCTAATCGCTGTATCATCGAGGTTCCTAAAGGTGGAATTGGTCTGGATCAAAAGATTGGAAACAACCGGTACTTCCGTAGCAGCAGAAACCGGGTCAAAAGCAACCGCCGGACCGCTGTACAATCCGGGGCCTGTAATATCATCAAAATAATATACCGAGCCCTGTGAGGTATTGTTCCCATCAATCTTGAGGACAATATTGTTCATAAAAATGTTGGCTTCCCCGCTAAAATCAAAGGTAAGCTCTACCCATTGGTTGAGTTGGTTGCTGTCAACAGTTGCAGTGGCTTCCAAGTAATTCCCCCAGTCGGGTGAATTTTCTATATGAAAGGTAACGGTTATTTCATCGGATGACCATACCTTCATCTTAAAATAAGAAAGGGCGGTTAGGTCAAAAGGCATAGTAAATACGGTGGTCGGATCAATTACACCAATCCCAATTCCATTGTCATTGCCCGCAGTAAATTGTCCAACATTGGCCGAGGTATTGATGCCGGAAGCATCTGGGTTGGCCACCTTGGCAAAGGAGGAGGAAGAATTCCAACTGTTAAATTGTATATCTGGGTTTGTCGTATCAAAGTCTACGTGCAATGTTTCCTGGGAAAACATACAATGAACCCATAATAAGGCTATCAGAAGTAAGTGTTTTTTCACAAGTGTTGTGTTTTGGTTAGACAAAAAAATGTATGGTTTTCTGGGCAATGATAACCCAAAAACAAAAGCTTGCACAATTTGTCCAAATAGAAGGGGCTTTGCAAGAAAATCGCTCCTACACCTACTCTACATAGGTAAAAAAACACCCCTACAAAAACACTACACACCAAAGGCGAAAAACAACATTGGGATTTTCACACTCCCTATATCTCAGCGGTTCTAAAAGGGTTGTATCTAAAAAGACTGTATGTATTTTCCGAGTTTCTCTTCTTTAGCAAGGCCGAGTTTTTGCCTCAATCGATAGCGGTTTTGCTCAACACTTCTGGGAGAGATATTCATCAGGGAGGCGATCTCTTTGGAAGAGAGGTTTAATTTGAGATAGGCACATAGCTTGAAGTCGTTTGGAGACAAGTCTTGGTGTTTGGCGCGGATGTTGCCAAAGAAATGTTCGTGGGCATTTCTAAAATGAAGTTCAAAGGTCAGCCAGTCTTCCTGACTCATCAGGGCTTTGTCTATTTTACCGAGCAGCAGGTTGACCTGCGAGTGCAATGAGCGGTCTTCTGTAGATTGCTTCAGGACTTCTACATTCTTTTTAAGTTCAAGGATGAGTTCGTTCTTTTTGATATTGTTAAGCGTGGAAGAAGCGAGTTCAAAGTTCTTCTTCTTAATTTCAAGGCTCAATTTCTCCAAATCGAACTTTTCTTGTTGGCGCAAGCGTTTTTCAATTTCTTTTCGTTTGATTATCACCATATTCTGTTGGTTCTTCCTCTTAAAATACGCGATTAAAAAAGCAATGACAACCACAAAAATCAGGACATACAGGGCAATGGCTATCTTGTGAAAATACCAGGGTGGCTGTACATAAAAACCCCGTTGTACAATTTTAGAGACATTCTGATTGCCGTCTTTTACCCGTAGGGAAAGTGTGTATGTTCCAGGAGAAAGTCCTGGAAAACGCAAGGCCCTTAGCTGTTGCCAATTGGACCACTGATCATTCAGGCCTTCCAATTTGTACTGCATTTTCCACAAAGAACCGACAGGGGCGCTGGGAGTTGCCAGGGTAAATTGCAGAAAACGATGGCTATAGGGCACGCGCAATTCCTTTTCTAGGGCGGGGGAAGCCAAGAGGGTATCTTTCGGACTGACCATCTTAATAGATTGTATCAGTGGAGGGTCAATGGCCTGGCTTATAATATCAGGACTGATGCTGTGGAAGAGCAGCCCTTCATCCATCCCCACCGCAAACAGGGAATCATGGATCCGGATGAATTTATTAAAATCATTTAGCACATGGCTTTTTCTGATCGGCTGAAAGGGCTCCTCAACCCGTTGGAAACGGTTTCCTTTTCGCAAAAGATAGCCAAGGGACTCCCGGGTTGAATACCAGAATATATCTCCGTATTGCTGAAGGCTGTTGATGTTTTCCAGGGTCTTAAATATCTCGGAGGGGTATTTTGCCTTTATAAAATCGTTGTCTAGGGGGTCATATTCAAAAAAACCTGCAGCATTGTAGAAGATTAGATTTCCATCTATCCTGGTAAAGTAGGCATAAGGGTCAATATGGCTGTTTTGTGTCCCATAGAATTCCGTCTCCCTGATCTGCTCACCATCACTGGACAAAACAATCCGATAATATCCTTTTTGCGGATGGGCCACCCATAATTGACCGTATTTATCAAATTCCATAAACCTGGAGGATTCACCAAAATCTGCGAGTTTATACTGAAAGACCCAACGCCCCTTAACCTTTTTAAACAGACAAATACCCGAATAGTATCCTACGTATAACAGGTCTGCTATTCGGGGGTGTTTTTTAAATAACCAGGCGCCATTTTCAGTATTCAACGTTCGCAAGCGATCTCCAATGATTTGGGAAACTCCATTTTGATGGGCTACCAAAACAGCGCCATCGACCTCTTGAATAGACCATACCTGTTCCTGACTACCGCTGATCAATCGGGGCAAACTGTTTTCAGTTATAAGGTTTTTTACAAAAACACCCTGGTTGGTTCCCAAATAGAGTAAAGAGTCTTTGAGAAGGCTGGTGTAGACTGTTCCGAGCAGTCCTTTTTCATCGGTCAAATACCGGGTACTATTGCTGGTCTGAACATGGTTGATGGCATTGTCAAAGCCGAGCCATATATTGTTGTGTCGGTCTGGAAAGCTTAGGAGTACGGTGTTGTTGTGTAAGCCCTTGCTCTTATTGAAATGTGACAGGACTTTTCCTTCTGGAGAAACCAGGTATATACCGTTGCGTTGGGTGGCAAATATCAGTTGGCCGTCTTTGGTATTTTTTACATCATTTACCAGGTGCTTTTCAAAGAGGGCATTACTCTCCCAGTTGGTTTGAATAAATTGGCCGTTGTGTGCTGTCCATACACCACGGTGCTTTGATACAATTAGCAGGCTTTTATCTTCTTGTGCCATCAGCCCAACCACCTGTAGGTTGGGGGTGTCGGTACCCCTGATTAAATGAAACTCCTTGTCGACGATCTCGAACAAACCCCTGCCTGTATCCTGTACAAAGGCGCGCTGGTCAGATGAAACCAAACGATTGAATTCTTTGGTGGCTATTCGATCGACCAATTCCTCCGTTTTAGGATCGAAAAAGAAAATTTGCTGGAAGGACTGGAACAGGATTTCTCCACGGTGTTCTTTGATGCTAGAAAAAACAGGCATCAAAGGATCATTTTCGGTCGGAGGTTTATAATAC
>JASMME010000011.1 GCA_030748365.1 Lutibacter sp. | reverse complement strand
GTTTTCAGTAGTTCCTCCAAGTTGTCGTTGGTTCCTCCGAACATAAAGGAATAATTCGCATAGGAGCTTTTGGCTGCCAGGGCAAACTTTTCCTCCAGCAGGGCTTGGGTCGTTGCTTGCGGAACGGTATTCGGCATTTCTATAAAAGAAGTAATTCCGCCGGCTACAGCAGCTTTACTTTCCGAAGCGATGGTGGCCTTGTGCGTCAGGCCTGGTTCCCTGAAATGTACCTGATCGTCGATAACTCCGGGAAGCAGAAAAGCCTGTTCAGCATCCACCACGAGGGTGTCCGCAGATTTTGAACTGATCGTTCGGTCAATGGCCACAATCCGATCTCCTTCAATGAGAACCTCTCCTTCAAAAATACGTCCTTCATTGACGATTTGTGCATTCTTAATCAGTACTGACTTCATATTTTTGTTGCTTTGGGCAGTCCGGAGCAGCGCATTTTTATAACGCCAAATACAGCTTCTGAGATAATGGCTCCATTCATTTTTGACTGGCCCTTTTTACGATCAGTAAAAATAACAGAAACCTCCTGGTGTGCAAACCCGTGTTTCCAAGCTTTGAACTTCATTTCTATCTGAAAGGCATAGCCGATAAAACGGATACTGTCTAAATCGATACTTTCAATAACCTTTCTTCGATAACAAACAAATCCTGCGGTGGTGTCCATTATGGGTATTCGGGTGATGATTCGCACGTATTTTGAGGCAAAGTAGGATAAGAACAAGCGCTTGACATCCCAGTTAACTACATTGACCTGGTTATTTACATACCTTGAGCCTATAGAAAAATCAGCACCCGCTACTGCACAAGCCCTGTATAGGCGTACCAGGTCTTTTGGGTCATGGGAAAAATCAGCATCCATTTCAATAAGGTATTCATAAGACCGTTTTAAGGCCCACTTGAATCCGTGTATATAAGCGCTTCCCAGGCCCTTTTTTTCCATCCTCTTTTCCAAAAAAAGTTGTGAAAACTCCCCTTGCAAATGGGTGACAATCTGCGCAGTTCCATCAGGCGAATTGTCATCTACAACCAATATGTCAAAACCCTTTTCCTGAGAAAATACCGCCCGGACAATTGCCTCAATATTTTCTTTTTCATTGAATGTGGGAATGATTACGAGCGTATTAGACATACTTTATCTTCTTGTATGGCAAAGATACTACAAATTATTACTAATTTTGTGTTAATCTTAGTCGGTATAGCCATGTTTGAAGCCTCCAATATTATCAGGGAAAACAACGATCTGATCACGGGAGTTTTCTCTCTGACACTTATTATCCTGGCAGCGCTTAAGGTATTGTTTGGCGCGCGTCTTTCGGCCAATTGCACTCATTTTTTACCCCAAAACTACCTTTCGACATACAACCTGGAGAGAAACAGCACCTTCAATCTTTTTCAAGGGTTGATGTTCCTGTTACAACTGCTTGTCCTTTCTGCTTTTTCGTTGTTGACAGGTCTTGTTCTGGGCTACCCGGTAATCCATCCGGAACCGGCCTTTTCCATGCTGTTTTTTCTGCTTGTGCTAATGGGGTATCTGGGCATCCGTTACCTAGTAGGTTTTTTGTTGTCTGTGGTATTTGATTTGAGAAAACTTCACGAAAAGATTGTGTACGAAAAAATGAATTACCGCAACAATCTTATCCTGTGGATTTTGCCAATGGTAGTGCCGGCATTTTATATAAAATCATCGCAGGAATTCCTAGTGAAAATGACAGTTTCAGTGCTTTTAACCCTGTATTTATTCAGGTATGCATTGCTTGTATCTAACAACAAAAAGGTGATAGTTAATAACTTATTTTATTTTATTTTGTACCTTTGCGCCCTTGAAGTAGCACCTTTGATGATTATTTTAAAATTGACGCTTTAAAGCGGGATGGAACGGATGAAATGAGTGACCATAAGTAAGTTGACCCCAACCGAAATAATCACAGCGCATTTCACCGCAACTACCTGATTTTAATCACATAAAAACAATAAGATGAAAGTGAGGACAATTCTGGTTTCACAACCTGCACCCAAGACGAATAATTCTCCCTATTTTGAATTGTCGGAAAAACAAAAGGTGAAAATTGACTTCCGGTCATTTATCCACGTCGAAGGGCTTCCTGCCAAGGAGGTCAGAAAGCAAAAAATTGACATCTCTCATTATACAGCCATCATTTTAACCAGCAGGAATGCGGTTGATCATTTTTTTAGGATTGCTGAAGAGATGCGTTTTACCGTGCCGGATGATATGAAATATTTCTGTCAATCAGAGGCGGTTGCTTTTTACCTGCAGAAATACGTTGTTTACAGAAAACGCAAGATTTATGTAGGAACCCGTACGTTTGCAGAGTTGTCAAAGCTTATCAAAAAGCACAAAGACGAAACTTTTTTACTGCCATCGTCAGATAAATTAAAGCCCCTTGTACCAGAAGCGCTCAACGAGCTAAAGATACGTTGGGACAGGGTTATTCTATTCAGGACGGTGGTCAGTGACCTGTCCGATTTGGAGAATGTTTTCTACGATGTCCTGGTTTTCTTCAGCCCTTCCGGCATAGACTCCTTGTTTAAGAATTTTCCGGATTTTAAGCAAAACAATACCAGGATTGCGGTCTTTGGAAATTCAACCATCAAAGCAGCGACTACTGCTGGGTTGAAATGCAATATCAAGGCACCTACCCCAGAAACGCCTTCCATGACCATGGCCCTGGAGCAATACATTCGTCAAGTCAACAAAAAATAGTAGGGGCTAAGGGAATTGCCTTAATCGAATAAATGGGTAAAAATAGCTTCTACCCTCGAGACCTTTATCACCGAGATACCAAAGTCTTTGCGGTCTATTTTACTGAATTTTGATACGAAAATCTTCTGAAAGCCCAGTTTCTGTGCTTCTGAAATGCGTTGTTCTACCCGGTTCACCGGCCTGATTTCTCCTGTAAGACCTATTTCAGCAGCAAAGCAGCAACCTTGTTCGATTGCGCAGTCTTCACCCGATGAGAGTACGGCGCTGATGACCGCCAGGTCTATGGCTGGATCAGCCACCTTGATACCACCGGCAATATTGAGAAATACATCTTTGGCCCCCAGTTTAAAACCAGCCCTTTTCTCCAGTACTGCCAGTAACATATTCAATCGCTTGAGATCGTAGCCGGTGGCTGATCGCTGTGGGGTTCCATAGACAGCCGTACTTACCAGGGCCTGCACTTCAACCATCAGTGGGCGTGCCCCTTCCAGGGTGGCTGCTACTGCAGTGCCGCTAAGGCCTCCCTCTTTTTGAGAGACCAGCATTTCCGAAGGGTTTTTTACTTCTTGTAAGCCAGTGGCCTGCATTTCGTAGATGCCGAGTTCAGCAGTAGCGCCAAAACGGTTTTTGTGGGCGCGTAAGATTCGGTAGCTATGGTTCCGGTCTCCGTAAAAATGCAGTACCACATCCACCATGTGTTCCACTACCTTTGGCCCCGCAATATTGCCATCTTTGGTGATATGGCCAATCATTAGAACCGGGGTACCCGTCTCTTTGGCGAATTTGGTGAGCTCCGCGGTACTCTCTCTGATCTGTGAAACAGAACCAGGCGTGGCAGTTAGGCTATCGGTATGCAGGGTTTGTATAGAATCAATCACCACGATCTCCGGCTTCCACTCCTCGATACTTCTAAAAATAAGTTGGGTGTTGGTTTCGGTCAGAATCAGGCAATTTACATTGTCTCCTTGCAAACGTGCAGCCCGCATCTTTATTTGTGACTGGCTTTCCTCTCCAGATACATACAATACCTTCTGGACGATGTTTAGGGCAATTTGAAGCAACAGGGTTGATTTTCCAATACCGGGTTCTCCGCCCAACAGCAGCATAGCGCCTTTTACCAATCCACCCCCTAGCACCCGGTTGAGTTCTTCGCTGTGTGTATTGATACGGTCTTCTTCGCGCAGGGAAATATCCTGAAGGCTCAACGCTTTGTGCGTTCTGCCCGGAACCGACGTTTGCTTCCAGTTTCTTTGTGGCTCTTGTTGGATAGGCTCTTCCACGATGCTATTCCATTCCTGACAGGCACTGCATTGCCCCATCCACTTGGCGGATTGTGCGCCACAGTGTTGACAAAAAAAGGCGGTTTTTTTCTTGGCCATAAGCTTGCTGGTACGTAAAAGGTAAATATACTAAGAATTGCTGCACAGGCAGCAATTCTCAGTTTCTTTCTTTCCGATTACCTATAAAATTTACACTTGTGAAAAAGGACGCGTTCGGAGCTTATTATACAGCGGAAGTGCCACCAAAGATAAACAACCAAACACGATAATCATGGCTGTTTGTGCTGTCCACATAATCCATCCGAAAGCAATGGCAGGATTGTTGTCAATGTTGTATAAGACCAAGGCGCTGGAGACCAATAAAGGATAAGAACCCAGTCCGCCATTGGTCAAGGCAATACTCAGCCCCCCCACTACAAAACCGACAATAATCGCTCCAAAAGGCAAGCCCGTGGTTTCAGGCAGGGCAAAAGTAGTGACGTAGAACATCAGAATATAGAAGATCCAGATTAGCAGGCTGTGCATGATAAACCACCATTTCTTTTTCATGGTTACAATACTCATCACCCCCTTAATAAGCCCTTTTACAAAAGTGACAATCTTAACAATATAAGGATGTGCTGACCGCTTACATCTTTGATAGGCCAGGATGACAATCAGGGGTAATATAACAAGAATTAGCAGGTATAGATAGGTATTTCCCTGCGTTTTATCTTTGAATAAGTAGCTGCTGATTAGGTCGGACTGAAGAAAAAAAGCAAGCCCTATGACCACCAACAAGATGATGACATCTGCAACCCGCTCAGCCACGATGGTTCCAAAGGCTTTTTCAAAGGGAATTTTTTCATATTTGTGGATACCGGCAGCCCTGGCTACTTCGCCGGAACGGGGCACAAACAAATTAAAGAGATAAGCGACCAATACCGTCATGATACTGTTGGCCAGTTTCGGTGTATAGCCTAGGGGTTCCAATAAAAACTGCCAGCGGTAAGCCCTTATAATATGACTAATAATACCAAATACCAAAGACAGGCATACCCACCAATAGTTGGCGGTTTTAAAGGACTGGATAATCGATTGGATGTCTGACTCGCTCAGTGTAGAAAAGGAGTACCAGATAAAAAATATCCCCAGGGCAACCGGGATCAGTAATAAGCTTACTTTTTGCAGTTTATATTTCAAAACTATTGGAGGGAGTTATCCGCTTCGTTGGGAAAAATAAGGGTAGGTTTGAAGGATTTTGCTGCTTCGAAATCCATAATTCCATAGGAAATAATGATGATGATATCACCTTTGGCTACTTTGCGCGCCGCTGGTCCGTTCAGGGTTATTTCCCCACTTTTACGCCCTCCGGGGATGGCATAGGTTTCAAGACGTTCGCCATTGTTGATATTGACAATCTGAACTTTTTCACCCTGAATGATGTTGGCAGCATCCATCAAATCTTCGTCAATGGTAACGCTACCAATATACTGTAGATCAGCTCCGGTGACCTTTACCCTGTGAATTTTCGATTTAACAACTTCTACTTGCATGGTGCAAAAATACTAATTTTAGGTTAATGATTATAGGCTTATAAACGCATATTGTCGATCAATCTTATCTCTCCGGCAAACACCGCGATAAAAGCCCGGCAAGTTAGTTTTGGGTCTTTGTTTGTCACTGGGCGGAGGGACGTCTCTTCTGCGATATCGAAATAATCTAGGCGTAGGACTGGATGTTTGTCAAATATCGTGGTTACCCGTTCTTTGATCGCCAAGACCTCCTCGGTCTGAAACTGTTTGCTAACTTCCAGCAGTGTTTTATAAATTAGGGGAACCGCCGCGCGTTGTGTTTTTGTCAATCGAAGGTTTCGTGAGCTCATAGCCAGGCCGTCCGTTTCCCTAAAAATAGGGCATCCTACAATGCGGATGGGCCACGGGTTCTTTTCGACCAGTTTTTTAACAATCTGAAGTTGCTGAAAATCCTTTTCACCAAAGTAGGCGCAATTGGGCTTAACCACCTCAAACAAGCGTTTAACAATGGTGCCCACCCCGTCAAAATGACCAGTCCTGTGTTTGCCCTCCATAAGTTGCTCCAGCCCATCAAAATCAAAAGATTCCGACTGTATGTTTTGGGCGTACATTTCTTCAGTAGAAGGCGTAAAGACCATGTCGCAGCCTGTAGACCTAAGCATGGCTAGGTCAGCCTCCAGCCCCCTAGGGTACTTGGTCAGGTCAGCTTCCTTGTCAAACTGGGTGGGGTTTACAAAGATACTCGCCACCACGAAATCATTTTCTTTTCGCGCCCGTTCAATCAGCGACAAGTGACCTTTGTGTAAGGCCCCCATGGTTGGAACGAATCCAACACGCACACTGCTACCGAGCAATTTAATGGCCTCTGTTACAGATTTTATTTTGGGAAAAACCAACACGCCTTATAGACTGTTAATAAACGTTAAAAGCGTGCAAACTTACGATTTTCGACCTATATTCTGTATAAAATTTCGTAATTTTGCGTACTCTTTACTATAAAGATTTATTGTATGAAAGATAAGAAGGTGCTTGTTGTTTCTTCGGAGGTTGTTCCGTATTTGCCTGATAACGAACTATCTAGGGCTTCTTTTGGCGTTGCAAAGGCTGTTCATAGCAGTGGCGGACAGACCAGGATATTTATGCCTCGTTTTGGACTGATTAACGAGCGAAGACATCAATTGCATGAAGTAATTCGGTTATCTGGAATGAATTTGGTGATTAATGACATGGACATGCCCCTGATTATCAAGGTTGCTTCGATACCCAAAGAGCGAATGCAGGTCTATTTTATTGACAATGAGGAATACTTTAAGAGAAAAGCCCTTTATACCGATGAGAGCAATCAATTGTTTGAAGACAATGATGAGCGGGCTATTTTCTTTGCAAAAGGGGTTGTTGAAACCGTCAAAAAACTCAACTGGTCTCCCGACATTATCCATGTCCATGGGTGGATGGCCAGTCTTTTACCGCTTTATATAAGAGAGTACTATAAGGAAGATCCGTTGTTTACAGACAGCAAAGTGGTCACCTCTGTATACGGTGGGGACTTTGAGGGATCCTTGAGTAAGGAATTTGTAAACAAGATTAAATTCGATAACATTCCCGACGCCAAAACAGCGTCAATCACTACACCAAACTATACAAACCTTTTGATAAATGCCATCGAGAATTCAGATGCGGTTATCAAGGGCAGTGAAAATCTTAACAGCGAATTGCAAGCGTTCATTGACAACTGCGGGAAGCCTGTACAGGAGTACGTTCCTGAGGAGTTGTTCAAGGAGGCCTACACTGATTTTTACACCTCAAAAGTGCTATAGTTAATCCAAAACAAGTTTTATAATATGACAACCAACGTTGTGAAGAAACCAACCAACCTGGCAGGACTCTTTTTGCTGTTAATGACTTTTATTTCCTGTGTGGAGGATACCCAAACCATAGGTGTTGATTTGATTGATAACCACACTTTTTCGACTGGGTCATTTGTCTCTGAAGTCGCTGCGGATAACCTCGATATTGATAGGGTACCCGCCAATAATATTCTTCAATATCTTTTAGGCGTTTATACCGATGAAGAATTTGGATCGTTGGAAGCTTCTTTCGCTACGCAACTGGTGTTGCCAGCCCTCACTGACGGTTTCGATTATGGCACCAACTCCGTCATTGATTCAGTCCTGGTTACCATTCCTTACCAATCGACTAACGAGGGTACGGATAGCGAGGGAAAACCCACTTTTTCCATCGATTCTGTTTTTGGCAATCCGGAGGTGGCATTCCAATTGGAAGTCTATGAGCTAAAGACCTTCCTGAATACCCTAGACCCGAACAATCCCAGTCAACCAGCTGTCTATTATTCCGACAAAGAATTTCAAAAGGGAACCACCCCTTTGTATTCGGGAGATTTCAAGGTAAACCCCAATGATACGGTTACCTATGTGAAAAGGTACCTGGCAGATGGCCTTACGGTATACGATATTGATACCCTCAAAAGAACTGACCTGAGTCCGAGTATCAAATTGCCCCTAGACGAAAATACAATTCAACAGCTTTTTATAGACCCCGCATCGGGCACGGAGTTCTCATCACAGGACGATTTCAGCCATTATTTCAGGGGGCTTTATTTTAAAGCCAGTTCGCAGGTCGATAACCAATCTCATTTGGTGTCGTTGGCGTTGGCTGATGCCAAGTTGACCATCTATTTTTCTAATGACCAAGATGAAGAAGCAGAAGAAGACCTCAATGGAAACGGAGAAAACGGAGAGCAGGGCGTTCGCGTAAAGAACCAGTACAGTTTTTCGTTCGGGTCCCTTAAATCCAGTGTCTACGAACGCGATTATTCGGTGTCCAAACAAAGTGGTGCCGACAGGTTGTACATTCAGGGGGCTGCTGGTGAAATGGCCACCATCAACCTGTTTCCAAGTGAAGACTTGGATCTCTTGCGTGAAAATAACTGGTTAATCACAGAGGCAAACCTCACCTTATATGTGGACCAGCAAGCCTCCAGTAACATCGCGCCTGAAAGGCTCTTTATTTACAATCACGATGAACAGCTTCACGTCAGGGATATGTTTACTGAGGGAGGCCTTTCGGCCATCGGAGGAAGTCTTGAGCTAGACGATGACGGCCATCCCTACAAATACGTATTTAAGATCACCGACTATGTGTCAGAGGTATTGAAGCCCAACAGTACAGAATCGCTGACCACCCTGGGTATAAGAACCTACAACCCTACAGACCTTCCAACTGACCAAAACGATGTGTTTGTTGATGAGGTGAACTGGAATCCTAAAGGGGTTGTACTGTTTGATGAAAATGCAGGAGAAAATAAGATTAGCCTGGAAATTCATTATACGGAACTAAATAACTAGCCTAATAAATCCTTTTTAACACGCCCGTACCCGTGCCTATGTTATTGGTTTCCTTGGTAAAATCAATGACGCACCTATTTTTCTATGGAATTGGGAATCAATATCTCTAAGGAGTTGGACAGCCCAATCGAGGACTTATTTTGTGTAGAATAAATAACCAAGCGCTTAATTTTATATCAGACGCTTCTTCCTTAAATATAGCAAGGCAACCCATTATATTGTTGTTATTGGGGTTTTTCCTTTGTAAACGAATAAAAATCTATCAAAATTATTGAAGTTTATGAAGGTCTGGAGAGGCAGTCTGTCTTTTTTTTGTATTTTGCGGGCCAACTTAAATCCAAATACCTATATTAATTATGAGAAAAATTGCCAATTTTATTTGTGTGCTGTTCTTAGGAAATGCATTGATGGCACAAACAACAGTTGCAGGAATTGTAACTGAAAAAAGTTCGGGAGAACCCATTCCTGGAGCCTATGTAAAACTGGTTGGTGAGTCTGTAGGAACCACGACTGATTTTGATGGAAACTTTAGCTTAGAGCTTTCTCAAGAGCCCCCCTTTACCTTAGAACTCTCATCGATTGGCTATTCCTTGGAAAAGGTAGAGATTACCCAGTCCAATCAGCTTGTTTCCGTTGCTCTTAAAGAGCAAACAACAGCTTTAGACGAGGTGGTGGTATCTGCCTCCAGAACGCCTGAGCGAATCTTTGAGTCTTCAGTTACTGTTGAAAAAATGGGAGCCGCCGAGATAAGAAACACAACTTCCAACAGTTTTTACGGAGGGATTGAAGGGCTAAAAGGTGTACAGGTTAACAACGGAGGTATCTTACTAAAACAGATATCTACCCGAGGTTTCTCCACAGTCTACAATGAGGGCTTTTTGCAACTTGTTGACATGATGGATAACTCGGCACCTGGCCTTAACTTCCCTGCAGGTAACCTGGTAGGTATTAACGACCTGGATGTTCAAAGTGTGGAGTTGATGCCTGGAGCGGCTTCTGCCCTGTATGGCGCCAATGCCATCAAGGGAATCCTGTTTATGAACAGTAAAAACCCCTTCAATCACCAGGGGATTAGCGCCTATGTAAAAAGAGGAATTACCAGTCAGGAAGCAGCAGGAGATAAGCCGTTTACAGACCTGGGCATCCGTATGGCCTACGCTTTTTCAGATAAATTTGCGGCCAAAGCCACTTTTTCCGTTATTGATGCTACGGATTGGCACGCGGTAAATTATACCGATATCAACGACCCGAACAAATCGGCTTCTGCCATTGATTATGACGGGATCAATATATACGGGGAGCAGTCTTCCAGCTTGAATACCGTTTTCCTTGGAGGCCTGATGGCAAACCCTGCTACCCAGCCCTATGTGGGGCTGGCTTCCAGCAACCCAAATTATTTTGGAGCTACCCCCGTCCTTAGTACTGGTTATAAAGAAGTGGACTTGATGGATGGATACAATGCCAAAAGTATAAAATTCAACGCCGCCCTTCACTACAAGATATCGGAAGACATGGAGTTGAGTTGGAATTCCAAATTTGGAAGCGGTAATACCATTTTACATGCTACCAACAGGAATGTCCTCAAAGACTTTGCGTTACAACAACACAAATTAGAGTTGAACGGCAAACAATTCAATCTAAGGGCCTATGCTTCGCTTGAAGATTCTGGAAAAACCCATGATGCATCTGCACTGGCCGGTAGGATTGCCAATGCCCAACCAGGAGGTATTGCCACTGGATGGTACGGGACCTACCTGCAAACTTACTTAGGCGTCATTGCCCAGCAGATTGCTGCGGTACCTGTATTGGGGCCTGCCTTGGCTGCTCAACCTGGCTTTCCAGTAACAGCCATCCTCGCCCACCAGGGAAATCAACTGGCTGCGTATGGTTTTCCAGCATCAGCAGGTATGAGCATCAACGATTTACCCGGTGTAGACACCAATGCAGCGCATAGTGCCGCCAGGGCGGGTGCCAATGCCAATATGCTGGTCCCGGGCTCTCCTGAATTTAAAGCAGCCTATGAGGCAGCCATCAGTAAACCTATTGCTGAAGGCGGCGCCGCCATCCAAGACCAATCCAAGTCCTACAGTTTTGAAGGAGATTATAACTTGTCGGAGGTCGTTGACTTTGCCGACATCATTGTTGGGGCTTCCTATAGGATGTTCTCTCTTGATTCTCACGGTACCCTCTTTACAGACTATGACCAACCCATAGAGTACGGGGAATATGGTGTATATGGCCAAATGGTAAAAAATATTGGCTTTGCCAAGTTTACCGGTTCCCTGCGTTATGATAAGAGCGAGTTTTTTGAGGGTAGCTTTACCCCCAGACTTGGTTTGTTATTTAATCTTTCCGAAGATCAAAATATCCGTGTCTCTTATCAGACAGGTTTTAGAAACCCTTCCGCACAGGATCAGTATATCGGTCTGGATGTGGGAAGTGCCGTCCTGATGGGATCCTCTCCTGACAACGTTGAACGCTTCTCCATGAACCTTCTTGGAAATGACGGACAGACCTATACGGTAACAGGCAACCAGGTGTTTAACAATAGCTTTTCACTGTCCAGTGTCCTGGCAGGGGCTCCAGCTCCTTCAAGCCTAAACAATGTTAGGCCCGAAAAGGTAAATTCGTTTGAGTTTGGTTACCGACTGAACAAAGGCCGTTTAAATGTTGACTTCAACGGATATTTCAGTGAGTACCAAGACTTTTTAGCAGGTCAAAATGTCGTTGTGCCATTGGATGGTAATCCAGCATCCCTGGCAACCGGTAAGTTCCGTGTTTTCCAGGTAGATGGCAATACAGACAATGTGGTAAAGACCTACGGAATGAACCTTGGAATTAATACCCGGATATTTGATAAGTGGAAGATTGGACTCGTGTACGAGTACAATCAGATGGATTTTGACCAGGCATCTGATCCGGATTATGAGGCTGGTTTCAACACCCCTGAGAATCGCGTAAAGCTAAGCCTAGCAACAAGTGAAATTGTTAAAAACCTCGGTTTCGGTCTAAACGTACGATGGAATGATGAATACATGTATGAGTCTACGTTCTTAGACGCTATGATCCCCTCGAATACGGTACTTGATGCCCAGGCCAACTATTCGATTCCGTCTATTAAATCAACCGTTAAGGTAGGTGTCACCAACCTATTTGGTGATGATTATATGCAGATTCCCGGAAGTGGTATGATTGGTCAACAATCATATGTTTCCTGGACCATCAACCCATAACGATCTAAATCAACGATGATAACTAAAAAACACCTTTGGCAACAAGGGTGTTTTTTTTGTGAAAATCCAGGAGTAAAACTTTTGAAAATTAAATCAAAGAACTATCTTTGCCTCTTTAAATTTGAGCGCAGTCTCAAAACACTAAATCTTTAAAAAATAAACAGTTAACGTAATGGCAAAAGTCACAGGTAGAGTTGCACAGATCATAGGTCCGGTCATCGATGTTGCCTTCGAGTCGGGTACCGAACTTCCAAAGATATATGATTCTTTAGAGATCAGCAGAGAGGATGGATCTTCACTGGTACTGGAAGTACAACAGCATATTGGACAAGACACGGTACGTACCATTGCGATGGACTCTACAGATGGTCTTAGCCGGGGGCACGAAGTATTGGCTACCGGAAATGCGATTCAGATGCCTGTGGGCAATGACATATACGGACGCCTCTTCAACGTGATTGGCGATGCCATCGACGGCTTGGGGAACCTCCCCAAAGCAGGAGAGAGCGGGATGCCTATCCATGCAGAATCTCCCAAGTTTGAGGACCTGTCTACAGCTACTGAGGTATTGTTTACCGGAATCAAGGTAATTGACCTGATTGAGCCCTATGCCAAAGGTGGGAAGATCGGATTGTTTGGGGGTGCTGGGGTTGGAAAGACCGTATTGATTCAGGAACTGATTAACAACATTGCCAAAGGCCACGGTGGATTGTCTGTTTTTGCTGGAGTAGGAGAAAGAACCCGTGAAGGAAATGACCTGCTGAGAGAGATGCTCGAATCAGGGATTATCAAATACGGAGACGACTTTATGGAATCCATGGAAGCCGGTGGATGGGATTTGACCAAGGTGGATAAAGCAGGGATGAAAGACTCCAAAGCCACTTTTGTTTTCGGACAGATGAATGAGCCTCCTGGAGCCCGTGCACGGGTTGCCCTATCAGGTTTGACCATCGCGGAATATTTCCGTGACGGTGCCGGAGAAGGACAGGGAAAGGATGTACTTTTCTTTGTCGATAATATTTTCCGTTTTACCCAGGCAGGTTCAGAAGTATCAGCCCTGTTAGGACGGATGCCTTCAGCGGTAGGATACCAGCCCACCCTGGCCACCGAGATGGGAGCCATGCAAGAACGTATTACCTCTACCAAGAACGGATCCATTACCTCTGTACAGGCGGTATATGTACCGGCGGATGACCTTACAGACCCTGCCCCTGCGACTACCTTTGCGCACTTGGATGCCACCACGGTATTGTCGCGAAAAATCGCTGAGTTAGGAATCTATCCTGCAGTGGATCCATTGGATTCTACTTCCAGGATTCTTACCCCTGAGATTTTAGGACAAGAGCATTACGATTGCGCCCAAAAAGTAAAAGAATTACTTCAGCGGTATAAAGAACTACAGGATATCATTGCCATCCTAGGGATGGAGGAACTATCAGAAGAGGACAAACTGGTCGTACACCGCGCGCGTAGGGCCCAACGTTTCTTATCACAGCCCTTCCATGTGGCCGAGCAATTTACAGGTATCCCAGGGGTATTGGTAGATATCAAAGACACCATCAAAGGCTTTAACATGATTATGGACGGTGAATTGGATAAATATCCGGAAGCCGCTTTCAACCTGAGAGGTTCTATCCAAGATGCGATTGATGCCGGAGAAAAGATGTTGGCAGAAGCCTAGTAACTAATTTTCAAGAACCCTTTCTATGATTTTAGAAATTGTAAGCCCCGAAGCCACCTTGCTCCATACAGAAGTATCTGATGTAAGGGTGCCGGGTGTAAATGGTGATTTCCAACTGTTGAATAACCACGCACCCATCGTGTCCCTTTTGACCGAAGGAACCGTCAGTTTTAAGGGAGATTCGGTGCGTATTGAACCAGCATTCGAAAGCCGCTTCGTCCATGAAAAAGGCACTTATACCTTGCCTATTAATAGCGGTACCATAGAGGTGAATGCCAATAAGGTAATCATACTGGCAGACTAGTTTTTCACCCCATAAGCAACAAAAAAAATCCTCGTTATTACGAGGATTTTTTTTGTTAATAGGCCATTCTTTTATAGCCAATTTATTGGCTTAGCAATTAAGAAAATAACTTGACAAGGTCATTCCCGTTGGCCAATAATAATAAGCTAATAAGGATTAAAAAACCGGTGATTTGGGCGTATTCCAGAAATTTGTCATTGGGTTTTCTACCCGTAATCATTTCAAAGAGGGTGAACACCACGTGTCCCCCGTCTAGGGCAGGAATTGGCAGTAGGTTCATAAAGCCAAGCATGATTGACAGAAAAGCGGTGATGCTCCAGAAAGAATACCAACTCCAGGTAGCTGGAAAGATATTGCCTATGGCAATAAACCCGCCGATACTGCTAGCGCCTTTTTTGGTAAATACGTATTTGAACTGGGTGATATAATCTTTTAAGGTCCAAAAAGCCAGTGAACTTCCCTTGGAGAAACTCTCTGACAGGGAATAATCTTTATGACCAATCAGGATGCTTTTCAGTGGATCTGTCGATACGCCAAGGGCTTTGTTTTCATCCGCTTCCATTTGGATATTCAGGGTTTCTCCAGCCCGGTCAATCTTCAGTGAAAAGCTGTTTTCGCCCCTAGCCACCTCCTCTTTGAATTCGTGCCAGTAGGCGATGTCTGTACCATTGACAGCCAGGATTCGGTCTCCTTTTTGAAGGCCTTTTTTGGCGGCAGGTGACCCTTCAACAACCTGGTCTATCTGCGGAAATAACCTTGCAGAAAAAGGAGTCATAACGCCAGTTTCCCACATGATGGAGCCCAGGTTTTCGGGCAAGCGAAGCACTGCTGTTGTACCGTCCTCATGCAATACTTCCAAGGTCTCTAGGTTTCTCAGAAACAGGTGTTTGTTTACCCGGGTTACATCCAGGGGTTCTGCCCCGTCGAATCGCAGGATTTGATCCCCTTCCTGGAAGCCATATTTTTTAAAGGATTCATGTACGGAAAAGCCATATTTTACATCCATGGGTCGGATGCTTTCTGTCCCCCAGGTAAAGGAAATGGCTATATAGATCAGCCATGCCAGTAGGAAGTTTACCAGTACCCCGCCGAGCATGATAATCAGCCGTTGCCAGGCCGGTTTAGAACGGAATTCCCAGGGTTGTGGGGCTTGTTTGAGCTGTTCGGTATCCATGCTTTCGTCAATCATACCGGATATTTTAACGTAACCGCCCAGGGGAATCCAGCCAATGCCGTAGACAGTTTCCCCAATCTTCTTTTTAAACAGGGAATATTTATAATCAAAGAAGAGGTAAAATTTCTCGACGCGGGTCTTAAATAATTTAGCAGGGATAAAATGACCCAGCTCGTGCAATACAATTAGCAAGGATAAACTCAGTAGAAACTGGGCTGCTTTGATAAGAATGTCCATAAATTTGGTCTAAAAAACATTGAGACGGACAAAGGTAAGGTTTTTTAATACGCGTATAAAAGGAAAAACACGTTACTGTTTTATTTAACAAAAGTTTATAATAGCCTACTTTTTTTAAAAGTATAGGATGTTTTCTGACCAGGTCAGGGGGCTGTGTTGGGTGAACTTCAACAAGTTATTACCAACGAATTATCGTATCTTTGTAAGGAATATCTCACTGTTGTATATGGACCTGAAATTTTTTAAAAAATCGCTTCCAACCTTGGCCATCATGGCTGTTTTTTCGGTGCTGATGATTTATGCT
Source organism: Lutibacter sp. (assembly GCA_030748365.1). GTDB lineage: Bacteria > Bacteroidota > Bacteroidia > Flavobacteriales > Flavobacteriaceae > Lutibacter. The sequence continues at coordinate 966 of JASMME010000011.1, read as the reverse complement.
ATATACAGCCTGCTCACCCCGGAGAAAAGACTCCCTGTCTACAATCCAGCGGATGTAAACCCAAGGCTCGTAGACGATGGCCTGCGTCATATAAGAAGCAACCACCGAGTGGGCGATTTCAGTTTGATCAACCAGCGCGGAGATACGATTACCCACCAAGATTACCAACACAGTATCTATGTGGTCGATTTTTTCTTTACCAGGTGTACCACGATCTGTCCGTTGATGACCAGCAATATGACTACCTTACAAGCGGCCTTTTTAAACGATGAGGATGTAAAACTCCTATCGCATTCGGTTACGCCTGTTATTGACAGTGTACCGGTATTAAAAGCCTATGCCGAACAAATGGGGGTGATTGATGCGAAGTGGAACCTTGTCACAGGCCCTAAAAAACACATTTACGACCTGGCGAGAAAACACTATTTCGCCGTACTGGATGAAGGAGATGGTGGATTGCAAGATTTTATCCATACAGAAAACTTTGTATTGGTCGATCCCAAAAGACAGATTCGCGGTTTTTACGACGGTACTGACCCCGAGGAAATAGCCCGCCTGATTCAAGACATTCGGCTGCTTCAAAGCCAATTTCGAAACAACTGACCAAGATCATTGTTTAGAACATTTCTAATTTAGTATATTTGCAAGGTATCTATAAAAAACAAATGCAACGTACAATCGCAGATCTTTGTATTGGGGAAGGAGGACATATCGAGGAATGTGCCCTGGAGTGTATTCCCCTAAACTTACTTGAAATGGGCTGTTTACCAGGAGTAGAGGTAACCCTGTTACAAGTAGCACCCCTCTTAGACCCTTTGTATATACAGGTGAATGGGAGTCACTTGGCCATTCGACGCGACCTGGCAAAGCAGATCAATATTGCCAACTAACACATGAAAACCGACCCGCTTTTAAAGATAGCCCTGGTCGGTAATCCCAATACAGGAAAAACCTCTCTTTTGAATG
>JASMME010000119.1 GCA_030748365.1 Lutibacter sp. | reverse complement strand
GGTGATGTATTCGTTGACGGTTAGATCGAAATTGAGTTCCCAGTTGATATCTATATTGCCGAAGTCGTGCAAATAATCGGTATACAGGATGAGTTTGTTGGTCATCTGTATATTGGTCATTAACGCTGTTTCATGGGTGCCTGTGACTAAGATGCCAAATTCTATATTGCTTTTCTTTCCTTGCTCAAGAAGCGTCCCTGCTTCATCATAAATAGCAGGATCCACCCCAAACGCACCTTGATTTGCTAGGGATTCACTCAATACCAGGGTGGTCTTGTTGGTCAGGGGTGAAAGATAGTATCTTGCTTTATTTTCCTTGGAGTTGTATTCCGCCCCTGCTCCCAAAAATAAATAGGCCGGCGCAAAAAGCCTGGATACGGGTTTGTCGGTATTCGGATACTGGTAGCCATTGGTAAATTGCGTTTTAAAATTGAACTTTACCGAATAGTACCAATTAGAGTTTTCATCATTCCGATAACCATAGGATGAATTGACCTCAAACCGGTCTTCAGTTTTTCTAACCTCACGGGCCTCTTCCTTGTTTAGTCCGTAATGGGCCTTTAGTTCATTGTTCCAGATGATATAATCATCTTTATAATTTCGCTGCATATGTACTTTTACAATACCTGCAATCGAATTGTTTCCACCCGTACTCCAATTCGAAAAGGAATGCTGGGTAAGGAACAGGGATACATTGTTCTTTTTTGTCCAAAAAGTTCTGGATACCAAATGATTATCGATGGAGTCAATCACCACCTCCGCAGCGGCAAATTGGCTTGAAAATAAGCCAAGGATTAGGAATATTCTCAGGTTCATTTAAATAATTATCAATGTGTTAATCATACTATTCTAGGCGGGCTTTTCTAGTAAAAAACGGTGAAACAAGCCAACTCTATGCCCTGTCATTCAGAGAGCATCGCCAATAAACAATCCTTTATGTCAGTGGCTGTTAATTGTATTTCTTCTTGTAATTCCCGCATTTTTCCATGGGTCACAAAACGATCGGGTACACCCAATTGTTTGGTGCTGGCCTGGTAGCCATGGACCGCTGCAAATGCCAAGACCGCCGCCCCAAAGCCACCAACAATCGTGCCATCCTCAACGGTTACCACCCTTTTATAATGGGTGAATACCTCGTGTAGGATCGAAGCATCCAGGGGCTTTACAAAACGCATATTGTACCAAGCCACGGTTCCTTCTGGAAGTTCCGGCAGGATCTCTTGCACCAACTGACCAATGGTACCAACGGTCAGGACAGCCAGTCGGTCACCCGCCACCATAGGAAGCCCCTTTCCTATTGGAATTTCTTCAAAAGGCTGTCTCCAATCGGAGGAGGCAGCCCTTCCCCTGGGATAACGGATTGCCATCGGAGAATGCATGCCGAGCTGGGCCGTATACAAGGCGTTTCGCAACTCCCGTGCATTGAGGGGGGCCATGATAATCAGGTTGGGTATACACCGCAAGGATGCGATATCAAAGACGCCGTGGTGGGTGGGGCCATCTTCCCCGACCAATCCGGCCCGGTCAATACAAAATACAACGGGCAGGGATTGCAAGGCCACATCGTGTATAATCTGGTCGTAGGCGCGCTGCAAAAAGGTAGCATAGATATTGCAGAAAGGAATCAAACCCTGACTGGCCATCCCTGCTGCCAGGGTAACCGCATGCTGTTCTGCTATACCGACATCAAAAGCCCGGTCGGGAAATTTCTCTAGCATTCGGTGGAGAGAGCAACCCGTTGACATGGCTGGGCTAATTCCAACTATCTGTTCATTTTGTTCGGCCAATTCCACAAGGGTCTCTCCGAAGACATCCTGGTATTTTGGGGGTTCACAGGCCTCATTACGGGAGAGTATTTCTCCTGTACGCTTATCAAATTTTCCAGGAGCATGGTACCTCACCTGGTCCTGTTCTGCTTTTTTTAAGCCTTTTCCCTTGGTGGTAAGAATGTGTAGGAATTTGGGACCGGGAACAGATTGCAAACGCTGAAGCTCGCGGATTACAGCGTCGATGTCATGACCGTCAACCGGCCCTGCATAGTTAAAATTCAGCGCTTCTATAATATTGTTTTTCCTAACCTTTTTTCCTGCTTTTACATCGGTAAAATAATTCTTTAAAGCCCCCACACTGGGATCGATGGCCATGGCATTGTCATTCAGGATAATCAAGAGGTTGGCCTGGGTGACTCCCGCGTGATTCAAGCCTTCAAAAGCCATACCACTGGCAATGGAAGCATCGCCAATCACAGCAATATGTTGTCTGGCAGTGTCTCCTTTTAGGGCGCTGGCAATGGCCATACCCAAAGCGGCGGAGATGGACGTGGAAGAATGGCCTGTTCCGAACACATCATAGGGGCTTTCTGTCCTTTTAGGAAAGCCTGAAATGCCCCCGTATTGCCGGTTGGTGTGAAATACTTTCCGACGGCCTGTTAGTATCTTATGGCTATAGGCCTGGTGACCCACATCCCATAACAAAAGGTCGTTTGGGGTATCAAAAACATAGTGCAGGGCGATGGTTAGTTCCACCACCCCCAAACTGGCACCCAGGTGCCCCTCTTTGGTCGCTACAATGTCAATAATAAAATCGCGCAACTCTCCTGCCAACTGTTTGAGCTGGGGGATGGTTAGGTTTCGAATATCCTTCGGATCCTCAATATGTGCCAACAAGGAGGGCTGCATGGTGACAAAACTACAATATTTAACTGGTTCGTTGCGCCAAAATAAGTACTTTTGGGGCGAGATGCATACCTTTGATGATAGCTATTTTATGAAACGTGCCTTGCAGGAGGCACAGACTGCCTTTGCTAAAAATGAGGTGCCGATTGGGGCGGTCATTGTCATGAAACAACAAATCATCGCCCGTGCGCACAACCTCACTGAAACCCTGAACGATGTGACCGCACATGCAGAAATGCAAGCCTTTACGGCGGCCGCCGATTTTCTGGGTGGCAAATACCTGCAGGATTGTACGCTGTATGTAACCCTTGAGCCCTGTCAAATGTGTGCCGGTGCCAGCTATTGGACCCAAATAGGGCGCATCGTGTACGGAGCCTCTGAAGCAAAACGGGGTTTTAAGGTATTGAAAACAACCCTTCACCCACGTACAGAAGTAGTTGGGGGTGTGCTGGAAAAAGAATGCGGGGCGATTTTACAACGGTTTTTTGTTGAAAAACGAAACCTGAATTAGTTGCCAGTATCTTCTTTTGACCCGTCTGGGGGTACATTCCGAAAGCGGAACGACTGGAGGTCTTTGTCTTTGTATCGATAAAAAATAAACAAGGGCATCAGTACAAATGCGGTGGTCAGTACCCCAATCCCTATGACCACCTCTCCATAGGCAATTCCGACACTTTTTAGGTAATAACCCGTACCCAGTAAACCCATTATCAGGACCAAAACCACGGTCAATACAACTTTCATATACGCTCGTCTTAAAGTATTACAAATATAAAAAAATATCAACCCGTTACCTGGATAAGCTTCCTGCGATAGGCAGTGAGCAATAAGGAGCGGGAAATAAAACCAAAATAACGCCCTTCCTTGATAACCGGAAGGTTCCAGGCATGGGTGTCCTTAAACTTCTGCATGATGACTTCCATACTGTCCTTCTCATAAAGAATACAAGCTGGGGGTGCGTGCATAAGGTTACGGACCTGTACTTTATTGTACAGCTTGGTATCAAACATCATTCCCCGAATATCATCGAGCAGCAACACCCCTAAGAATTCACCGTTTTCACTGACCACCGGAAAATTATTTCGGGAGGATTTGGCCACGGCTTTGTGTAAGATTTCGCCGAGATACATCTCGGGTGAAAGGGCGATAAAATTCTGTTCGATTACCTTGTCTATCTCCAACATCATAAGAACATTTTTGTCTTTGTTGTGGGTAATCAGTTCTCCGCGTTTGGCAAGCTCTAAGGTATAAATCGAATGGGATATGAAGTAGCGGGTAATGGCAAATGAAATGGCAGACACCAACATCAGGGGTACAAATAATTCGTAGCCTCCCGTAATCTCAGCAATCAGGAATATAGCGGTCAGCGGGGCGTGCAATACCCCGGCCATCAGCCCCGTCATACCTACCAGGGTAAAATTGGATGCTGACACCGAAAATCCAAGGCCCGTATGGTTGATGAGGTTGGCAAAAATATTTCCCAGGACACTGCCCATAACCAGGGTAGGAATAAAAATACCCCCTACACCACCCGCCGAAAAGGTGATGGTCATGGCCACCGCTTTAAAAATCATGATGCCCGTGAGCAGGGCAATAATCACCCAAATATTTTCGACAAACTCGTTGACAAAAGGGACTGTGCCAATGGCTGCCTGGTGGTTGTTATGTAGCAAATTGTTGATCAATCCGTAACCCTCTCCAAAAAGGGGCGGAATAAAGAACAAAAGTGTACCGATGGCTATCCCACCCACTAGTAAGCGCTTGACCGGGCTTTTAAACCTGTTAAAAAAACGGGTGATACCAAAGAAAATCTTTGAAAAATAAACCGAGGCAAGACCCGTTGCCACGCCTAAAAAAATATACCACGTCAGGTCTTTCAATTGAAATGCATCCTGGAGTTCAAAATTGAACAACACATCTGTTCCCAAAAAGAAATAAGATGTTACCACCGCCGATACCGAGGCCAACAAGAGGGGTACCAGGGAGGAAAAGGCAATGTCGAGGCCAAAGATTTCAACAGCAAAAATAATGGCCGCAATAGGCGCCTTGAACATAGAGGCCATGGCGCCTGCCGAAGCACACCCAATCAATAACATCCGGGTTTTGGTGTTCATATGAAAAAACTGAGCCACATTGGATCCCAGTGCAGCACCGGTACTGACGGCTGGCCCCTGTAAACCCACAGAGCCCCCAAAACCCACGGTAATTGGGGCAGTAATCAGTGAGGCATACATCTTATAGCGCTCTATAATCCCGTTGCGTTTTGAAATGGAAAACAGGGTGGAGGGAATGCCGTGGTGTATCCTGCGTTTGACTACATATTTTACCAAGACATACACCAATAGCAGCCCGATAATTGGGAAAATAAAATACAGGGAGGTTTGTAGTTCCTTTACATAACGAACTGTTAACAGTTC
>JASMME010000118.1 GCA_030748365.1 Lutibacter sp. | reverse complement strand
CGAAATGGATCCCACTATGTTTAAGACCTTGGTTGAACTACAGGTACCCTATATCTGTATGCATATGCAGGGCATCCCTCAGAATATGCAGGAAATCCCCTCTTATGAGAACATCACTCGGTCATTGATACGGTATTTTTCAGAGAAAGCAGCCAAGCTACATACCATGGGACTAAATGACCTAATTATCGATGTTGGTTTTGGTTTTGGAAAAACCGTGGAACACAATTATACCTTGCTAAACAAACTGGACCTGTTCAAAGCCCTGGACCTACCCATGCTGGTGGGAATTTCGAGAAAATCAATGCTCTTCACCCCCTTAAATTCTACCCCCGGAGAGGCCCTGAATGCGACTACTGCCGCCAATACCATCGCACTGTTAAAGGGGGCTAATATACTGAGGGTTCACGATGTAAAACAGGCTGTGGAAGCCTGTAAGATTGTAGCACTAACCCATCAAAAATCCGACGAATGAAACTACAATGGCTCTTGCTGGTGGGGTTACTCACAGTGGTCGGTTGCAGCAAAAAAGAAATCAAGATTCCGGTACTGTTCGAAAAAGGCATACAGGAAGTAAACAACCATTCCCAGGTATGGATCTTTTTTGAAACGGTTGGCCAGGACACCCTGGCCCGTGTTAACAGGAACAATACCATCAGCGCCACACACTGGATCTACCATATTGACCGAAGGCTGCCCTTACAATCATTTGTACATTCACTGGAATTTCTTATAGAAAAACATGCTGGATCGATTCATTCCGAAAAAGGCATGCACGATTATTTTAGTTACTCGGATACGCTTGCAAAAAAAATCTCCTATATCGCATTTGATCAGACCAAATACCAAACAGACAGTATCCTATCTAAGGATTATATCAGGCGACACCCTGCTCTTTACCGAGATTATCATTCCATAAACCTCACTTTCAACCCGGACAATGTATTGATCAATGAGGGCGCCTTCGACAAGGAGGGCTTTAAAACACTGTTAGCGGAATTTATTGATTTTTCTTCGACAGGAAGGCCAACAATGCTCCACCTAAACTTTAACAACAGCCTTTTATACCAAGACTATCTATATTACAAAAGCCTTGTAAACAGCCTTTGTAACGAACGCATTCTGTGCAATCCCATAGAATTTGTTTTCGACCAGCAGAAAGTACCCGATTGCGAATGTAAATAAAGGGCTCTAACAATCTTTTTCTTACTTTTACAAAAATAACCACCATGCTTGATTTTTTAGATTTCACCTTTCTAGACGCACTGGACATTGTATTGGTCGCAGTTTTGTTATACTATATATACAAGCTTTTACGAGGGACGGTGGCCATCAATATTTTTATCGGTATTGCCCTTATCGTTCTTATCTGGAAAATCACCCAGGCCCTGCAAATGGAGATGCTCAGCGGACTCTTAGGCGCCCTGATCAGTGTGGGTGCCATTGCCATTTTGATTGTATTTCAGCCGGAAGTTAGAAAATTCTTATTGATGCTCGGTTCAACCAATTTTACAAACAAACGCAATTTTCTAAAACAACTGACCTTTCTAAAATCCGAGATTCATCACCAAACGGATGTAGAGACAGTACTGGCCGCATGCGAATCACTGGCCACTACCAAAACAGGGGCCCTCATCGTACTGGAACGAACCAATAACCTGGATTTTGTTAGAACATCCGGGGATCAGATAAACGCCGAGGTAAACCAGGCCATTTTAGAGAGTATCTTCTATAAAAACAGCCCCTTACACGACGGTGCCCTCATCATTCGGGAAAACACCATTGTAGCGGCACGAATCGTGCTCCCGCTATCTAAAAAAACACTGCCTTCTCGATTTGGACTACGCCACAGGGCAGCGGTGGGTATCACAGAGAAAACGGATGCACTCTGCCTAATCGTCTCAGAAGAAACCGGCAAGATTTCCTACCTAAAGGACGGGGAATTCATTCCCTATAATAACTACAGTGAACTGACGGAGATCATACGGTATGATTTGAACTAAGCATACAAATCACGTGGGAAAGAACCCATAAGAATTAACTATATTCAGGACTAAACTGCCGATCGTATAAGGTCTTGTAGTATCCTTTGTTTTGCAACAATTCGAGGTGGGTTCCCTGTTCCACAATCAAACCCTTGTCCATAACAATAATCCTGTCAGCATTTTTGATAGTAGACAGCCTGTGGGCAATGACAATTGATGTCCTGTGCTGGACGATTTTGGAAGTAGCCTGTTGAATCAGCTTTTCTGAATAGGAGTCTATAGAAGCAGTCGCCTCATCGAGAATCAACACACTCGGATTACTGACATAGGCCCTTAAAAAAGCAATTAGCTGGCGTTGTCCGGAAGACAGCATGACCCCACGCTCCTTTACATTATAGTTGTAGTTGCCTGGCAGGCTCATGATAAATTCGTGGATGCCTATTTCCCGGGCTGCTGCTTTGACTGTTTCGAGCGTGATTGCGTCATTGCTGAGTATGATATTGTTGCAAATGGAGTCTGAAAACAAAAAGACGTCCTGAAGTACTACGGCAATCTGACTCCTCAAAGAGGACAGGGTGTATTGTTCAATATTTTGACCATCAATACAAATCGACCCTTGATCAAGGAGGTAAAAACGGTTGATTAGGTTAATCAAGGTAGATTTTCCTGCTCCAGTGGCTCCTACAATGGCAACCGTTTCTCCAGCTTCTACCTGAAAAGAAACCCCTTTGAGAACCGCTACCCCTTGCACATAACTAAAATGTACATCTTGAAAGCTGATGGCTCCTGAAAACCGGGGCGCAATCGCTTTGCCCTCCCTGATAACTTGGTCCTGGATGTCCAAAACCTGAAAAACCCTGTTCCCCACAACCATGCCCATCTGAAGGGTATTGAATTTGTCGGCTATTTGCCTTAAAGGCCTGAACAACATCTGTGCCATAACGATAAACGCGATGATCTGACCGGCAGAAGTTATTCCAGAAGCAACCATATTCAAGCCTCCGTACCAGGCTAGTAAACCCACAGTTACTGAAGAGAGTATCTCTGCAATCGGGAAGAATATAGAATAATACCAGATGGTTCTGATATGGGCTTTTTTATGTTTCTCATTAATCTCTTTAAAATTTTCGTATTCAATCCGCTCCCGGCTGAAGAGTTGAACAATTTTCATACCGGTTAAACGTTCCTGAACAAATCCGTTTAGATTGGCCACCTGCTTTCTCACTTCCTGAAAGGTGCTTTTGATAGCCTTCTGGAAAAGTTTGGTCGCGTAGAGCATCAGGGGAAGTACGGCAAAAGTGATGGCTGCCAGGCGCCAGTTCATCCAAAGCATCACCGCAGAGACTACCGACATCTTTAGCAGATCACTGATAATCATAAACAAGCCACTCCCAAAAAACTGGGCAATGGTTTCCGTGTCTGATACCAGTCGGGTTACCAACCTTCCCACAGAAGAATTATCAAAATAGGCCATTTTAAAGCGGAGCATATGCGCTTGTAATTTTAGGCGAATGTCCCTGATAATGTATTGTCCCAGCCAGTTTACCCGATAGATAAATACAAATTGCATCAGCACCTCTCCCAACAACACTAACAGTAGAATCACTGAAAAATACAGCAGGCCCTGAGTATCTTTATTGGCATAGTAAACATCGATGATACGGTCTATAATGACCGGCCTGAGCGACGCAATACAGGACAGGAGAACCGCTGACAAAGTAGCCGTGATAAAAGCAGCTTTGTAGTGGCTCGCAAAGCGGATTAAGCGCTTAAAGACCTGTAAGTCGAATGCCTGGATTTTTTCTTTTTCAGCCATGGTCTACAAATAGGTGTTCCGGATAATTAACACGGGTGAGGAAGAGCCCCTGGGCAGGCGCAGAAGGACCCGCATGGGAACGGTTGCGACTTAGGATGATTTCTGTAAATTGATCAAGACTCGTTTTTCCAAGCCCTACCTCAATCAGGGTACCGACTATGGCCCGCACCATATTGCGCAGGAACCTGTTGGCTGTAATATGGAAAACGAGGTGCACGTCAGTCAGCACCCATTCGGCACGACTTACCTGACAATCGAAGGTTTTTACATCTGAATTGGAACGTGAAAAACACTTGAAATTGGTATGATTTAGCAATTCTTTGGCTGCTGTATTCATTTGGTCAATATCCAATTTTTGGCGCGTGAGCTGCCAGGTGGTATCGAGTAAAAAAGGGTCTCTTTCAAGTAAGATACGGTATTCATAACTCCTGCTCAGGGCATCAAAACGCGCATGGGCTTCCGGGTGTACCGCAAGCATCGACTTCAGTACGATGTCATTGGGCAAAAAAGCATTGACCTTGTATACCAAGGCTTCCGGATCCTCCACTTCTTCAAGATCGGTATGTGCGTAGAGCTGTACCGCATGTACCCCTGCATCCGTTCGGCCGGCACCGACCAATTCAACAGGGGTTCTCAAGATGGTCGAAAGGGCTTTTTGTACACATTCCTGTATAGACAGGGCATTGGGCTGATATTGCCAGCCGTGGTATTTGGTGCCTTTATAAGCCAGAGCAATAAAATATCTCAATTGAAATGCTATTTTTGTAACCAGACAAATATACAGCATATTTGTGAGTTGACATTTTAGGTGCTTTGTAAAAAAGCCCTGACGATAAACAAGTATTTATCCCATCATACCCAGCAAAGGCTGTTTTACCTGACTGGTCATAAAGAAAAAACAAAAAGAACCTATAAATTCAAGGCCTTGACAAAGATCCTGCTATTATCAGACACCCATCATCATATAGACGATCGTATACTGGCCTATGCAAAAGAGGCCGATGAGGTCTGGCACGCTGGAGACATTGGCTCACTGGAAGTTACTGACGCCCTAAAAAAGCAGGCACCCCTAAGGGCTGTATACGGAAATATTGACTCTGCAGTGATTCGCAGTGAATTTCCTTTAGACCAGCAGTTCACCATTGAAAAGGTACAGGTATGGATGACCCATATTGGCGGCTATCCCAAACGCTACGAAACAAGGGTTCGGGAAGCACTGAAAAAAAACCCTCCTCATCTATTTATCAGCGGGCATTCCCATATACTAAAGGTGATGTACGACCCGCAACTAAAACTATTACATATGAACCCAGGCGCTG
>JASMME010000117.1 GCA_030748365.1 Lutibacter sp. | reverse complement strand
TAACTGCCCATTTGAGCCAGTAGTACGATCAGTGCTGTCTGGCGTAAGATAGCCGATTTACCACTCATATTGGGCCCGGTGATCATAATGATCTGTTGTTGCTGTTGGTTTAGTACCAGGTCGTTGGCAATATAACTTTCTCCTACCGCTAAGTGTTTTTCGATGACCGGATGGCGTCCTTTTTTGATCTCCAGATCTGTACCCTCCTTCATCATCGGCCGTACATAGTTGTTGTGCAGGGCCGTGTCTGCAAAAGAACGCAGGCAGTCAATCTGTGCCATCAGTTGTGCATTCTTTTGTACGGGCGCTAAAAAATCGAGCATAAAACGGCACAGTGCTTCAAAGAGTTCTTGTTCCAGCTGGCCTATCTGTTCCTCTGCGCCCAGGATTTTGTCTTCGTAGGCTTTTAATTCTTCCGTGATATAACGTTCGGCATTCACCAGGGTTTGCTTGCGTATCCAGCTATCCGGCACCTTATCTTTATGGGTGTTTCGAACCTCTATATAATAACCGAAGACATTGTTAAAGGCAATTTTTAAAGAAGGGATGCCTGTTTGTTCTGTTTCCCGTGCCAGCATGGCATCGAGGTGTTCTTTGCCCGAAGCAGACAGGTCTCGTAATTCATCCAGTGTTGGGGAAACACCTGCTGCGATGGCATTGCCTTTTTGGATATTTACAGGGGCCTCTTCTTGTAGGGTCTGTGTAATCTTTTCCCGAAGTGTCTTACAAGCATTCAGTTCTTCACCCAATTTTTTTAAGGCGGGATGTCCACTTTTTTCTGCGGCCTCTTTGACGGGTAGAACGGCTTTTAGGGATTGGTTTAGCAAAACCACTTCGCGGGGGCCTATTTTTCCAGAAGCCAGTTTGGAAACCAGGCGTTCCAAATCGCTCAGTTGTTTTAGTTGGTAGGTTGCCAGCTCGTAAAACCCCTCATCATCCATACAATATTTAACGATGTCATGACGCTTTCTAATCTGTTCCAGGTCTTTGAGTGGCAAGGCCATCCAACGTTTTAAGAGCCTGCCTCCCATAGGTGAGAGGGTGCGGTCAATCACCTCCAGCAAACAAGCACCGCCAGGTGTATTTGACTGGGTCAGTTCTAGGTTCCGAATGGTAAATCGGTCCATCCAGACATACTGGTCTTGTACGATGCGTTGTATCGATACGATATGGGACAGCTGGTGGTGTTGGGTTTCCCGTAGGTAGTGCAATACAGCTCCAGAAGCGATGATGCCGTCGTACAATGTTTCAATACCAAAACCTTGTAAAGAGTTTACCTTAAAGTGGTCGGTCAGGGTCTCCTGCGCATAGTCGGGCTGAAAAACCCAGTCTTCCAAATAGAAGGTATAAAAGTGTTCCCCAAATAGGTCTTGGAACGGACCTTTATCTTGTTTTGAAACCAATACTTCGCTGGGTTCAAAATTTTGCAGGAGTTTGTCAATGTATTCTGGGGTCCCCTGAGCCGTGAGAAATTCCCCTGTGGAAATATCCAAAAAGGCCACCCCTGAAAACTTTTTTCCAAGGTGTACCGAGGCCAGGAAATTGTTGCTTTTGGCTTCCAGGACATCATCGTGTAGGGTAACCCCCGGTGTGATTAGTTCCGTCACCCCTCTTTTTACAATGGTTTTTGTTTTTTTAGGATCTTCAAGCTGGTCACAGACCGCCACCCGCATACCCGCCCGTACCAGTTTGGGAAGGTAGGTGTTCAACGAGTGATGTGGAAAACCAGCCAGGGCTGTTTCGGCTTCGCTACCTGCACCCCTTTTGGTCAAAACAATTCCCAACACCTCAGCAGCTCTTTTGGCATCTGCGCCAAAGGTTTCGTAGAAATCACCTACCCGGAACAATAGCATGGCATCCGGATACTTTGCCTTGATAGCATTGTATTGCTTCATCAACGGCGTTACTTTTTTAGGGCTAGGCAAGGGAAAACAATTTTGAACTTATAAGGGCGAATTTATGCAAATACATTAAGTATTACAAACGGATTCTTGCCTAGTGGGGGTCTGGCAGGATTTCGGTATCAAACCTGCGACACCGAAAGAGAACTACAAGCATACTAGGCGGAATAGTGTATATTTGTCTTAGCAATACAGCTTAAAACCCCGCATGAAAAAAAGAAAGAACAGTGAGTTAAACAGGCTGGACATAGCCGCCTTTAAAAAGGCTGCAAAAACCCCTATCACAGTGGTGTTAGACAATATCAGAAGTCTTCACAATATTGGGGCTGTTTTCAGAACCAGCGATGCTTTTTTGATCGAAAAAATCTACCTCTGTGGCATCACGGCAAGCCCTCCGCACAAAGAAATTCACAAAACAGCCCTGGGGGCTACAGAGTCAGTTTCCTGGGAATATGTGCCAGACACCCTAGAGCTTGTTAGAAAATTACAGGCTTCGGGCCTCCTTGTCCTTGCCGTTGAACAGGCTTCAGGAAGCACCTTACTGTCCGATTTTAACACGGTGTCTGGACAGGCATATGCCCTGGTCTTTGGAAACGAGGTAAAGGGGGTGCAGCAGGCAGTTGTATCAGCTTCTGATTACTGTATCGAGATCCCACAGTTTGGTACAAAGCATTCCCTGAACATTGCTACGAGTGCCGGGGTGGTTCTCTGGGACCTGTTCGTAAAATGCAGGGCTTGACCTAGTACTATAATTCCTTTCGATAGGGTAATAAATACATTCGATTTTTTACATTCCCGCTCATTTGCTAACTTTGTCCTACTACAAATCTAAAAATTTGAAACGATGGCTTTTGAACTGCCCGCACTCCCGTATGCTTACGATGCACTTGAACCTTATATAGATGCCCGAACCATGGAAATACACCACGGTAAGCACCATGCGGGTTATACCAACAACCTAAACAACGCCCTTGCTGGTACTGCCTTGGAAGGAAGCAGTATTGAGGATATTCTAAAAGGCCTCGACATGAACAATGCGGCCCTTAGAAACAATGGCGGCGGCTTTTATAACCACGCCTTGTTTTGGGAAGTAATGCATCCTGAAAGTAACGAATCTGTATCAGGAGCCTTGCAAGAGGCATTGCTAGCTGAATTTGGCTCACTCGCCTCTTTTAAAATCGCTTTTTCTAAGGCGGCTGCCACCCGTTTTGGTTCTGGTTGGGCCTGGCTATGTGTCCATAAGGGGGGCAAGGTTAGCGTTTGCTCGACCCCTAATCAGGACAATCCACTGATGCCTGGTGTAGGTTGTGGGGGTACACCCATTTTAGGCCTGGATGTGTGGGAACATGCATACTATCTCCATTATCAGAACCGAAGACCCGATTATGTCAATGCTTTTTTCAGTGTAATCAATTGGGGAGAGGTGGAAAGGCGTTACCAGGCGAATCGTTGAACTGACTAATTGAAAAAGAAAATCCAATTCGCTTCACTATGTCCGGCAGGATATGGTGAAGCGTTTATTTATTGTGTAGGCCATACTATAAAAAGAAGGCTTTTCAACGGGGTTTAATTCTTAGAAAAGAACTACCTTAGAGGCTCGTATATTTGAAGTAGTATTTGGGCTTTTTTTGACTTGTTTTACCACTTAGCAACCTATCTTCTATGAAATCCATCTTCCCTTATAAAGGTCTTTTGTTACTGTTGTGTATATCTTGTAATACCGATATTGAGGAGCTGAGCCCAGCTCCTGATCCGGTTGATCCAGAGCCGGTGGCCTCCATGATGCAGGTGGTCATTCAAACCAATGGTAACCAGATTGTCGACGAACCAAAGGTCATGGCAAATATGCAAATAATTACAGGCGACACCATTGCTTACAACGGCCCTATAGGTATTGAATACAGGGGGTCCAGCTCTCAGTATTTCTTCGACAAGAAATCCTTTGGTTTTGAAACATGGGACGAGAACGGAGAAGATGTAGACGTAGCCCTGGTTGGTTTTCCGGAAGAGGAAGACTGGATTTTTTACGGACCTTTCAGTGACAAAACCTTACTTAGAAATGTGTTTATCTATTCCCTGTCCAACGAAATTGGGCGTTATGCCAGCAAAACTAAATTTTGTGAAATTACGCTGAACGGCAATTATGAGGGGGTCTATGTTTTGATGGAGAAAATCAAGCGGGATAAAAACCGGGTAGCCATTAGCAAACTCAAATCAGATGACATCACTGGGGGTTATATGTTAAAAATAGACAAGGCTACTGGAGATGGTACCGGCGGGCAGTACACATCGTCCATTTCTTTTCCTTCTCAATTTGATGGTAACGGAGACCCGGAGGGTACACCCAAAGTCCACTTCTTGTACGACTACCCCGATGCAGAAGACATTGAGCCCGAAGAAAAGGCCTATATACAAGCGTATATCCACGGTTTTGAAAATGCTTTAAAATCCGCTGATTTTACCGATCCCAATACCGGATACTTGTCATTTATCGATAGGGATAGTTTTATCGATTTCTTCTTGCTGAACGAACTGTCTAACAACCCGGATGGCTACCGTATAAGTACTTATATGTACAAAGACAAAGGCGGCAAACTCCAGATGGGTCCTATCTGGGACTTTAACATCGCTTTTGGCAATGTTGACTATTGCAATGCCTGGGAGACCGACCACTGGGCCTATCGATTCAAGGATTATTGTCCCGGAGGTGAGTGGCAGGTGCCTTTTTGGTGGGAACGCCTTATGGAAGACCCTGCTTTTGTCAGTGCCCTCAAGGCGCGTTGGACAAGCCTGCGACAAGGCCCTTTCTCAGCCTCATTTATTGACCAATTACTACAAAGCAAACGGGCCTACTTGGAAGATACAGGTGCCTTGGGAAGAAATTACGATCGTTGGCAGGTACTAGGCACTTATATATGGCCCAATTATTATATCGGTCAACACTATGGAGAAGAGTATGTCTATTTTAGACAGTGGATTTCAGCCAGGCTTGCCTGGATGGACGGGGCGATTGCAGATTTGTGATTGTCAGCCTCTCAGACAGGGTTTTTGAAAATCAGAAAATAGACAAAAATAGCTTAAAAACAGTCAAAAATGATTGAAAAACACCCAAAAAAGGTCAAAAAACACTAAAAAACACCCAAAATAAGCCAATCCCTATTTCTCTTCTGAAAGCTCAAAATCGGTTTCTGTTTCTACCAGGGTAAGTAGGTTTGGAAACAAAGTAGGAACCAG
>JASMME010000116.1 GCA_030748365.1 Lutibacter sp. | reverse complement strand
AAGAAGATACCAGCCATGCCTCTCCTATTGCGACCCTTTTCTATGAATTCTATGACGATATTGAGGTACTTACCCAGCAATTGGCTGCAGATACTGAGCAGATTCAGTGCCTGGTAGCCAAGACAGATCGGGCAGGTTTTGTAGCCTTTGGCCAGACCCAACAACCCCAATTATGGAATTATGCAGATAAGGTAGATACCATTCAATTTTTGACAAAATTATAGGCTATTTTTTTAACTATATATGGGCTTTATGTCTGTTTTTTTGCCGAAGTTTGTAGCCTGATAAACGGATTTTATTAGTACAAAATGAAAAAACATAATTTTAGCGCAGGACCTTGTATCCTACCCGAAACGGTTTTACAAAAAGCTTCAGAAGCAGTGCTTAATTTCAACGGTATTGACCTGTCCCTGATAGAGATTTCACACAGAAGTGCTGATTTTGTAGCGGTCATGGACAAGGCACGTGCCCTGGTAAAAGAATTGTTAGCCCTGCCCGAGGGCTATTCGGTATTGTTTTTACAGGGAGGCGCCAGCCTCGAATTCCTGATGGCCCCCTACAACCTACTATCTACTGAGGGTACTGCCGGCTACCTAGATACTGGTGCCTGGAGCGCAAAAGCGCTCAAAGAAGCCCGCGGACTTGGCAAGGTGGAAGTACTGGCCAGTTCAAAAGACAAGGGCTACAATTATATTCCCAAAGACTATAACCTGCCTTCCGGACTCGATTACCTACACTGTACTTCAAACAATACCATTTACGGAACGCAGTTTAAAGATTTTCCGGAAACAGATTCTTTATTGGTCTGTGATATGAGTTCTGATATTTTTTCCCGCGAACTGGACTTTAGTAAGTTTGATTTGGTCTATGCAGGGGCCCAGAAAAATATGGGACCAGCCGGCACTACCCTGGTCATTGTCAAGGAGGAGATACTGGGGAAAATCGACCGTGACATCCCTTCTATGCTCGATTACCAGGTACACCTAAGCAAAGACAGTATGTTCAATACACCGCCGGTGTTTGCGGTCTATGTTTCCATGCTTACCCTGGAGTGGTTAAAAGACTTGGGCGGGGTCAAGGCCATTGAAAAAATCAACGAGGAAAAAGCCAGCCTGCTCTATGCTGAAATAGACAGGAACCCGCTGTTTAAAGGTTTTGCTGAAGTGGCCGATCGTTCCCTGATGAACGTCACCTTTACCTTGACCGACGATACACACAAAGACTTGTTTGACCGTCTCTGGAATGACGCCGGTATCAGCGGTATTAAAGGACACCGTTCGGTAGGAGGCTACCGCGCGAGCATCTACAACGCAATGCCGTTAAGCAGTGTACAAGCATTGATCGATGTCATGCAGGCATTTGAACAACAAGTAAACTAACTAAATAATTTTCCCATGAAAGTATTGGCCAATGACGGCATCGCCCTGAGCGGTGTCAAAGCCCTAGAAGCAGCCGGTTTTGAAGTAGATCTTAGCACGGTTGCCCAAGATCAGCTGGTTGCCTATATCAACAACGAGCAGATTTCAGTATTACTCGTACGGAGTGCTACCAAAGTACGTACAGATATTATTGACAATTGTCCCGACCTAAAAATCATTGGTCGTGGTGGAGTTGGTATGGATAATATCGACGTAGCCTACGCCCGTGAAAAAGGCTTACACGTAATCAACACACCCGCTGCTTCCTCACATTCTGTGGCAGAACTGGTCTTTGCCCACCTGTTTGGGATGGCGCGTTTTTTACACGTATCCAACCGGCAGATGCCCCTGGAGGGCGATGCCAAATTCAAGGAATTAAAGAAGGCTTTTGCCAAAGGAATCGAGCTCAAGGGAAAGACCCTGGGACTTATTGGGTTCGGAAGAATTGGCCAAGCCACTGCTAAAATAGGATTGGGACTGGGAATGAAAGTAATTGCTTTTGATCCTTTTATCGATGAAGCCCACCTAGAACTGGAGTTTTTCGATCACCAATCCTTGATCTTTACCATTCAGACGCTTAGCAAAGAAGCTGTCTTACAAGAAGCTGATTTTATTTCCCTGCACGTACCTGCACAGGAAGACTATGTACTCTCCACCAAAGAATTTGACCTGATGAAAACTGGGGCCTGCCTGGTAAATGCAGCCCGTGGTGGCGTGGTAGATGAACCTGCCCTAATCGCTGCCATTGACAGCGGTAAGGTTGCCAAAGCAGCCTTGGACGTATTTGAAAACGAGCCCACACCAGAAATACAGTTATTAATGAATCCGAACCTCTCCCTAAGCCCGCATATCGGTGCAGCGACCGGGGAAGCCCAGGACAGAATTGGTACGGAACTGGCTGAACAAATCATCGATTTGTTGGGCTAAAAATAGCCCCTACTCTATAAAAAGATAAAAACCGGCAATGCGTATAGCAGCCGGTTTTTTTATGGAGGGTTTTGAGGGGAACTAAGCGGCGTGAAACAACTTATTTGGCAATATTTACCACCCTGGTTTCGCGTATAACCGTTACCCGAACCTGTCCGGGATAGGTCATGTCATTCTGTATCTTTTGAGAAATGTTATAAGACAGTTCAGAGGCCCTGACATCATCCACTTTTTCACTTTCCACCAATACCCGTAATTCCCTACCGGCCTGAATGGCATAGGCTTTCTGTACACCAGGGAAACCAAAAGCGATGTCTTCAAGATCTTTGAGACGCTGTATATAAGAATCTAACACCTGTCTACGGGCACCAGGTCGGGCGCCGGAGATGGCATCACATACCTGTACAATCGGTGCGATCAGTGATTTCATTTCAATTTCATCGTGGTGGGCACCGATGGCATTGCAGACCACTTCGTTTTCCTTGTATTTTTCTGCCCATTCCATACCCAATAAGGCGTGTGGCAACTCACTCTCCGATTCAGGGACTTTTCCAATATCGTGTAAGAGACCGGCGCGTTTGGCCAGTTTGGCATTGAGCCCTAGTTCAGCAGCCATCAACCCACAAAGATTGGCCACCTCACGAGAGTGCTGTAAAAGGTTTTGACCGTATGAAGAACGGTATTTCATTCGACCGATGGTCTTGATCAATTCCGGATGAATTCCATGGATACCCAAATCGATGACCGTTCGTTTGCCAATTTCATTGATTTCCTGCTGTATTTGCTTTTCCGTTTTTCGGACCACCTCCTCTATACGGGCTGGGTGGATCCTGCCATCGGTGACGAGTTTGTGCAGTGACAAACGGGCAATTTCGCGTCGTACTGGGTCAAAACAAGAAAGAATAATGGCCTCAGGCGTATCATCCACAATGATTTCAACACCTGTAGTAGCTTCCAGTGCCCTGATATTTCGACCTTCCCGACCGATGATCCTTCCTTTGATATCATCATTCTCAATATTAAAAACAGAGACACAGTTCTCAACGGTTTGTTCTACCCCTAGCCGTTGTATGGTATTTAAAATGATTTTTTTGGACTCCTGCGCTGCTGTGAGCTGTGATTCTTCAATCGTTTCCTGAATCAAAGACAGGGCATCTGTATTGGCCTCATCCTTGAGGGAACTGATCAGTTCCTTTTTGGCCTCTTCAGCAGAAAGCCCCGAAATAACTTCTAGGTTCTCTACCTGTTTGCGATGAATTTTTTCAACTTCCTGAAGACGTCTTTCCAGGTAGTCGTTCTTTTTATCGAATTCTGCACGCTTCACATCTACTTCGGCAGTAAGTTTTTTATGCTTGTCCAGTTGTTGTGAAACCTGTGATTCCTTATCGCGGATGCGCTTTTCTGCATCTGCCATCTTTTTGTCCCTGGAAAGGATTACTTTCTCGTGGGCGGCTTTTAACTCTATAAACTTTTCCTTTGCCTGTAGAATCTTTTCTTTCTTTAGGGCCGCTGCTTCAATCTTCGCCTCTTTGATCAAAGCGGAGGCTTCCTTCCTGGTATTTCTTAAGAGTTTGGTGGCTTTTATCTTTTCGAGTGATTTTGCAATCACATAGCCAATGGTCAAACCAAGGGCTGCGCCAATTACAATTGGCAATATATATGCTTCCATATTACTTCCTTTTTTGTGTAAAAAAAAACCCACACCAGTGAGGTTTTTAAACTCCTTATAAAACAAGTTTAGCGGCTAACTGACTGATCGAAAATCCGTATTAAAACGGCGCGCTCTAACAGTGCAGACTCACCCTTTATAATGAAT
Source organism: Lutibacter sp. (assembly GCA_030748365.1). Lineage (GTDB taxonomy): Bacteria > Bacteroidota > Bacteroidia > Flavobacteriales > Flavobacteriaceae > Lutibacter. Next base: position 1,007 of record JASMME010000116.1, on the reverse strand, counting down.
AGTGTTGAGTTTAATAAACAATGACTGATGTAGGCAGTATTTTAATGTATGTATGAACGTCCTTATGCGAGCTGACTACTTAACAAATTGTGTATAGCCGTTAGCTTCTCTTCCACTTCGATCAATGCGTCTTCTTTGGTAATTTCTTTTATTTCAATAAGCGAGGCAAACTGAAGGGCTGTCATGGCCAATACATCTTGCTTATCACTCACTGCGTACCGTTTTTCAAAATCACTCACCATGCTGTTGATCTTGTGGGATGCTTTGCGCATACCCTCTTCTTCAAGGGCATCTTTGACCACAATGGGGTATACCCTTCCGGCAATGGTTATTTTTATTTTGAGTGGTTCCGACATTTTTTAAAGAACTTATTCGCTCAACTGTGAAATACATGCATCAATTTCGCGAATGAGTGCATTTATCTTTCGTTTTGTTTCTGTGCTGTCTTTGCTACTGCCTGCAATGGTTTTGGCTATTTTCAAGGACTGATAATCTCGCTCAATCGAATCAAATTGCTGCTTCTCCCTTAACAACTGGGTCTCTAATGAAGAGACTTTGGCAATCAACAAATCGTTTTCTTCTTGGAGAAAAGCATAGTTCTCAAGGAGCACTTGTAGCTTTTCTGCCACCAAATCAACGACTTGTATTATGTTACCCATACTGGTGTGAAGCATAAACCATCTTTACAAAGTTACTACTCGTAAGGCAATATTACAACTGTTTTTAGATATTTACCTGAACTTTTAGGTGTCCTGACCTATTAGCACTTACTTTTAAGCCTGAAAAAATCATATAATTTGTTATTTTAGCAGGAAAATATTTTTTTTGAAACACCTATTATATTTACTTGTTATTTGGCCTTTTTTAACAGCCAGCGCACAACAGCATTTACCCGATAGCGCAGACTTCCCTACTGATTATTTTCAAAGCCCGCTAGACATTCCCTGGCGTTTATCCGGTACTTTTGCTGAATTGAGAACAGATCATTTTCACGCGGGCGTTGATAT
>JASMME010000115.1 GCA_030748365.1 Lutibacter sp. | reverse complement strand
TATTGCTTAGTATATAGCGGTTTCTCCTATAGCGTTCGGGATCGGTAACCTCGTCATTCACCGATTCGTTCAAACTGAAGTAATCGATGGCACCAAGCCCGATCAGCGAGAGCTCGCTGTGTTCAGACAAACGGTGTTTTAGCTTTAGCTGAAAATCATTGTAGGTAGGCAAAAAAGGCAGTTTAAGGGCCTTAAACAAAAATTGTAGGTAGGACTGGCGTACGGAGGCGATAAAGGTGGTACGTTCGTCGATAGGGCCGTCCAGGGTGATCCCTGCATCGGAGGTACCCAGGGTAGCCCGGACATTGAGCTTGTCTGGATTGCCATCTTTTTGGGTAAAAGTAATCAGTGAACTAAGGCCATTGCGCTTACTGGCAGGGAAAGCACTGGCATAGAAATCGGCCTTTCTAATAAGGTCAGCATTGATAATGCCCACGGGACCGCCGGTGGCTCCCTGTGTCTGAAAATGGTTGATGACCGGTACTTCTACCCCGTCGAGGTAGAATTTGTTCTCAAAAGGGGCGCCCCCTCTGATGATAATGTCGTTGCGGAAACCGGGATTGGAGGCTACCCCAGGTAGTGATTGGATAACTTTCAGGATGTCGCGGTTCCCTCCAGGATTCTTCTCAATTTCAACAATCCCCAGAGATTGCACTGACAAAGGGCTTTCCAGCGTGCTGGTAAATAAGTTACTTTGTACCACCACTTCATTCAGCGTTTCACTTTCCTGAGACAGTTCAAAAAGCACATAGGGTACTTTCTCATTGGTGACCAAGTAACTTTGAGACACGAGGGTTTTATAACCGACAAAAGAGGCTTGTAGCGTAATATAACCTAGGGGGGTAGCACCAATGACAAAGGTGCCGTTTTCGTCCGTAATAGTGCCTTGGGTCCCCTCCATGACCAACACATTGACAAAAGGGAGGGGCTCGCGGGTAAGTTGGTCAATGACCTTGCCTTTGATCGTACCCTGATCCTGTGCCAGCACAGCCGTAACGCTCCACAAAAAAACAGCAAAAAGTGTAAGATTTTTTTTCATCATAAAAGTATAGAGAACAAAAATACAAAACTTGCAAAAACGTTCGTAAAACAGGGGGAATTTCTTATAGTTGAAGGGCACTTATAACCAATGTAATACTGGGCTAATAAACGCACGGCGGCAAATAGAAAATCTTCCTTTGCTGCGCAAAGCAGGTCCTTTTTTTATAGCAGTATCACACAAGGATTGGCGCGAAATCCGCGCTGATCCTACAGCAACGCACGGCGGCAAATAGAAAATCTTCCTTTGCTGCGCAAAGCAGGTCCTTTTTTTATAGCAGAGAAAACACCAGTAAACTGGCTTTTCTCTGCCATAAAAAAATCCGCACCTGTGGTGCGGATTTTCTGCTTGATGTGGTGAGAGGAGGATTCGAACCTCCGAAGCAAAATGCAGCAGATTTACAGTCTGCCCTCGTTGGCCACTTGAGTATCTCACCGGAACTAAAAAGCTCCTCCTGTTTTGGAGAAGCTCTTGTGACCTGGCTGGGGCTCGAACCCAGGACCACCTCCTTAAAAGGGAGGTGCTCTACCAACTGAGCTACCAGGTCAATTTTGCCCTTAGCGGCTGCAAATATAACCGTATATTTTAATAAAACAAACTACTTTTTTACTTTGTTTCCTTCAAACTTATCTCGCGTACCTTCTTGAATAAATTGGAGGAGTATACGAAGTCTACAACGGTATCATTTTCCGTTTTAAAAATCTCTTTGTTGCTCCCTTCCCAGGCCTTGACGCCGTCTTTAAGAAAGACTATTTTCTCCCCAATCTCCATAACAGAATTCATATCGTGGGAATTGATCACCGTGGTAATATCGTACTCCTTGGTAATCTCCTGAATTAGGTTATCGATCACAATGGCGGTTTTAGGGTCAAGTCCGGAATTGGGCTCATCACAAAAAAGATACCGGGGGTTCATCACAATGGCGCGGGCAATGGCCACACGTTTTTGCATACCTCCCGAAAGTTCGGAGGGAAATTTACCTGTGATATTCTCCAGGTTAACCCGATTGAGTACCACGTGGACACGGTCCAACATTTCCTTGTAGGACTGGCTGGTAAACATCTTGAGGGGAAACATCACATTTTCCTCCACCGTAAGGGAATCGTATAGGGCACCCCCCTGAAATACCATACCGATCTCTTTGCGCAACTGCCTTTGTGCTTTGATTGAAAGCTTATGCTGATGCCGACCGTCAAAATCAATGATACCACTTTCCGGCTGGTGCAAGCCCAGCAAACATTTTAAAAAAACGGTTTTTCCAGAGCCACTTTGCCCAATAATCATATTGGTCTTTCCCTTTTCAAAAGTGGTTGAAATCCCTTTTAGAACAGGAATTCCCTGGAAGCTTTTCTGTAAATTTTCGACAGTAATCATCTAACTTAAAAGCATTTGGGTTAGGAAATAATTTAACAGGATGATAACGATACTCGTCCATACCACTGCGCGGGTACTGGCCCGTCCGACTTCCAAGGCACCCCCCTTGACAAAATATCCGTGATAAGCCGGAACGGTGGCAATGACAAAGGCAAAGACCAGGGTCTTGATCATGGCATAACTAACCAAGTAAGGGTCAAAATCGAGTCGGAGACCGTAGAGAAAATCCTCTGTATAAAATTTTTCGGTAATGATACCAGCGCAATAGCCCCCAACAATTCCCAGGAACATAGACAATAAAATAACCAAGGGATAGAAAAGAAGGGTGGCCGTTATCTTGGGAAAAATCAGGTAGTTAAGTGAATTGATTCCCATCACCTCCAGGGCATCAATCTGCTCGGTGACCCGCATGGTTCCAATGCTGGAAGCAATATAAGAACCCACCTTTCCAGCCAGAATAACCGACATAAAGGTAGGCGCAAATTCTATAATCATCGAACGCTTGGTCACAAAACCAATTAGGTACTTGGGAATAAAGGGCGAATCGACGTTTAGGGCCGTCTGGATGGCAATAACACCCCCCACAAAAAAAGAAATAAAAGCAATAATACCCAGCGACTTGGTGCCGAGATCTTCCAACTCACGAAACAGGGATTCCCGAAACACACGCCAGTTCTGGGGTTTTTTTAAGACCTGTTTCAGCATGATAAAGTAATGCCCAATGTGGGTAAGGTAGTACATATCTCTTTTTCAGCTAAAATATTAAATTAATGATAAGCTTAGTGGTTTATTGACTAAAAATAAACTTCAACGTCAAAAAAATGTTATTTTTGGCTCCTAATTCTAACGATTCATATAACTTATGAAAAAAACACTCCTACTACTGTGCCTACTCTCCTTATTTACCCAGTGTGATACCAACCATTCCAAAGGGCTGCGGACAAACTTCACTATCAGCAATAACGGAACGGAAAACACTGAGAAAACAGGCCCCAAATTGATGGTCGGAATCGTGGTGGATCAAATGCGCTATGATTACCTGGTTACCTTTTACAATAAATACGGTAAGGGGGGCTTTAAGAGACTGATGCGGGAGGGCTACCACCTGAAGAATGTCCATTTCAACTATATTCCTACGTATACAGCCGTGGGACATGCCTCTATCTATACCGGAACAGTCCCTGCCAACCACGGTATTATTGGCAATGACTGGTACGATAAATCTTTACAAAAAGAAATCTACTGCGTAGATGATGCGCGTTACCAAACCGTGGGCGCCAAAACAGGTGGAGAGAAATCTCCCCACAGAATGGTTACCACTACCGTGACTGATCAGCTAAAACTTGCCCAAAACATGCGCGGAAAAATCATCGGGATATCCCTTAAGGACCGGGCAGCCATATTGCCGGTAGGGCATACCGCTGATGCTGCTTACTGGTTTCCCGGAAAGGATCACGGAGGCTTTGTGACCAGCACTTTTTACAGGGAGCAATTGCCACAATGGGTGCTAGATTTCAATGCCAGTGACAAGGCCAATACCTACCTCTCACAACGCTGGGAAACCTTGTACGATATCGATAGTTATACGGAAACACTCCCGGACAATAACCCTTATGAAACCGCTTTTAAAGGCAAAGACAGCCCTACCTTTCCCTATGACCTGGCCCAGTTGCGAAAAGACAATGACAATTTTGACTTACTGAAAAATACCCCCTTCGGCAATTCGATTGTTACCGACTTCTCCCTGGCAGCCATCCACGGGGAAAATTTGGGAAAAACGGAGGCCACTGATTTCCTGTCCATCAGTTATTCCAGCACAGATTATATTGGGCATGAGTTCGGGGTAAGCTCCAAGGAACTGGAAGATACCTATATCCGGCTTGACAAAGAACTGGCGCGTTTATTAGAGTCCCTTGACCGTGAAGTAGGCCAAGACAATTACACGGTTTTTCTAACGGCTGACCACGCTGTTTCTCACGTACCTTCCTACCTGCAATCATTAAAAATTCCAGCGGGCTATGTGAACAAAGAGGCATTTGCAGCGGCTTTAAACCGTATCATGAAAACCCATTTCAACAGTACAGAACTCATTGAAAACGTTTCCAATTACCAAATTTTCCTCAATAAGAAGAAGATACGGGCCCTCGGCTTAGACCAGCACAAAGTCGCACAGACCATTGTAGACGAGATCATCCAATACAAAGATGTTTACAAAGCGGTGACTGCCCATACCCTTCAAAACACACATTTTGACAGGGGAATTTTACAAATCCTCCAGAACGGTTATAACCAGAAACGTTCGGGCGATGTATTGTTGGTTCCCTACCCCGGAACAACCCCCTTTTACGCCCTGACTGGTACTACCCACGGCTCTGGCTATAATTATGACACCCACGTGCCGCTTATCTTTTACGGTGCCGGAGTGGGAAAAGGGCATTCAAATCACTACTATTCAATCACAGACATAGCTCCTACCCTCTCCAGAATTTTGGACATCACCTATCCAAACGGTTGTACCGGAAGACCAATCGCAGAAGTACTCAACTAAAAAAGCCCGTAAAAACGGGCGGTTGGCTGTAAATCGCAAGGAAGAATCAATACTTGTACACCACGGCATTGATATTCATTCCCGCCCCAACAGAGGCAAAGATAAGGACATCCCCCTGGTCAATTTTATGACCTTCTAGCTGCTCTTTTCTGATCAGGTCGAAGAGGGTGGGTACGGTAGCCACAGAACTGTTGCCCAGTTTGTGAATGCTCATCGGCATAGACCCTTTCGGCATAGGTTGTTTAAACAACCTA
>JASMME010000114.1 GCA_030748365.1 Lutibacter sp. | reverse complement strand
GAGCTGGAAGATGAGGGATATAAAATTGCTGAAAAGGTATTGCAAGAATTGATGCCGGAGGCCTTTGCTGTGGTCAAGGAAACCGCCCGGCGTTTTACTGAACAAGACAGCCTAAGGGTAACAGCTACTGTATTTGACCGGGAATTATCGGGCAGCAGGGAGCATATTTCACTTGAGGGTGAAAAAGCGGTTTGGTCCAATACCTGGGATGCCCAGGGCAAAGCGGTTACTTGGGACATGATTCACTACGATGTTCAGTTGATCGGTGGTTCTGTTCTGCATCAGGGAAAGATTGCTGAAATGATGACCGGGGAAGGAAAGACCCTGGTATCTACCCTACCTGTGTACCTGAATGCCCTAACCGGCAAAGGGGTACATGTGGTTACCGTAAATGACTACCTGGCCAAGCGGGATGCTGCCTGGATGGCCCCTATCTTTGAATTTCACGGCCTACGGGTGGACTGTATCGACCATCACTCTCCCAATTCAGAGGCCAGAAGACAGGCTTATAATGCCGATATCACTTATGGAACCAATAATGAATTTGGTTTCGATTACCTGCGCGATAACATGGCCCATGCGCCTACCGACCTGGTGCAACGCCCCCACAACTACGCCATTGTAGATGAGGTTGACTCGGTACTGATTGACGACGCGCGTACTCCGCTGATTATTTCGGGAGCCACCGCCAATGCTGACCGTCATGAATTCAACGAATTAAAGCCGGGAGTTGACAAACTGGTGACCACCCAACGCAGCCTGCTTACAGGTGTATTGGCAGAGGCCAAAAAACTGATCTCTGAAGGCGATAGCAAGGAAGGTGGTTTCCTTTTACTAAGGGTCTACAGGGGTTTACCGAAGAGCAAGGCACTGATCAAGTACCTGAGCCAGGAAGGGGTCAAGCAATTGCTCCAAAAAACGGAGAACTTCTATATGCAGGACAACAACCGGGAAATGCCCAAGGTGGATGAAGCGCTCTATTTTGTTATCGACGAAAAGAACAACTCCATTGAGCTAACGGACAAGGGAATTGCCTACCTCTCCGGGGGTGATGAACAGGACGACTTTTTTATCTTGCCCGACCTGAGTACCGAAATTGGCCATATTGAGCAGTCGGTATCCAACCCGGAAGAAGCGGCCAAACAAAAAGAAACCTTGTTCCGTGAGTACAGCATCAAAAGTGAACGGATTCATACGATGAACCAATTGCTAAAAGCCTATACGCTTTTTGAGAAGGACATCGAATACGTAATCATGGATGGGAAGGTTAAAATCGTGGATGAACAAACCGGTAGGATTATGGAAGGACGCCGGTATTCTGACGGATTACACCAGGCCATCGAAGCCAAGGAACAGGTTAAGATTGAAGCGGCCACACAAACCTATGCAACCATCACCCTGCAGAATTATTTCAGGATGTACCGCAAACTGTCTGGAATGACCGGTACGGCGGTAACCGAGGCGGGTGAATTCTGGGAAATCTACAAACTGGATGTTATAGAGATTCCTACCAACAGGCCACTGGCCCGGGATGACCGACAAGACCTGGTCTTTAAGACCAAGCGCGAAAAATACCAGGCAGTTATCGAAGAAATCGAACAACTGGTGGGCGCAGGACGTCCGGTACTGGTAGGGACCACCTCTGTTGAGATTTCCGAACTATTGGGAAGGATGCTTTCCATCAAGAAAATCAAACACAATGTCTTAAATGCCAAGCTGCATAAAAAAGAGGCCGATATCGTGGCTGAAGCAGGAATGGCGGGCATAGTAACCATCGCGACCAATATGGCCGGACGGGGTACAGATATCAAACTTTCTGATGCGGTTAAAGAGGCTGGTGGTTTGGCCATTATCGGTACCGAACGTCATGACTCCCGTCGTGTTGACCGTCAGTTGAGAGGGCGTGCCGGCCGTCAGGGTGATCCGGGCTCCTCCCAGTTCTACGTGTCGTTGGAAGACAACCTGATGCGTTTGTTCGGTTCTGACAGAATTGCCCGTATGATGGACCGTATGGGCTTAAAGGAAGGGGAAGTGATCCAACATTCCATGATTACCAAGTCCATTGAACGCGCCCAACAAAAAGTAGAGGAAAACAACTTTGGTGTCCGTAAGAGACTCCTGGAATACGACGATGTGATGAATTCACAACGCGAAGTCGTTTATAAACGCAGAAGGCATGCCTTGGACGGCGACAGGTTACAGGTAGACATCCTAAACATGGTCTATGATACCTGTGATGCCCTGGTCAGAGAGCACAAACCCCATGATGACTATGCCAACTTTGAGTTTGAGTTGATCCGCCTCTCCTCTACCAGTGCTCCCTTTGACGAAGAAAGCTTTAAGTCGCTGTCTGAACAGGAACTGGTCGAACAGTTGTATGGGGTGTTGTACAAATACTACCGGGAAAAACTGGAACGAAGTGCCCAGGCGGCATACCCAGTCATCAAAGATGTCTATGAGCAGCAAGGTGACCGCTACGAGCGTATTGTAGTGCCCTTTACCGATGGTACCAAGGAACTCAAGGTAGTGACCAACCTAAAGGAGGCTTATGAATCAGGTGGTAAGGAACTGGTAGCAGACTTTGAAAAGAACATCACCCTGGCCATCATCGATGAAACTTGGAAAAACCACCTGCGAAAGATGGACGAACTCAAACAGTCTGTACAGAACGCTACCTACGAACAAAAAGATCCATTGCTCATCTATAAGTTTGAATCTTTTGAGTTGTTTAATAGCATGCTAGACAGTGTTAACCGCGAGGTGTTGTCCTTCTTGTTTAAAGGGGAACTGCCTTCTAGGGATGCCAGCCAGGTATCACAGGCCGGTAAACAGCAACGGGAAAAGATGCAGTTGAGTAAAGAGGACTACCACAGTCCTACCCAGGGCGGGCAAACCAATAGAACACAAGAAGCCCAGGTCGTGGAGACCATTGTACGGACCGAACGCAAAATCGGCCGCAATGAACGGGTAAAGATTAAGAACATTATTAGCGGAGAAAACAAAACCCTAAAATACAAACAGGCCCTTCCCCTACTGGCTAAGGGTGATTGGGTGTTGTTGGAGGAATAGGGGTTTTAGTGCTTGTTGGGCTGGGTTTTTAAGACAACAGAAACATAGTAAAGCAACTATTTTTCTTTCCCCTTTTTTGCCCACCCAAAAAAAGGGTAATTTTCCCTAGTCTAATAAGAAATAGGGATTAGAAAATGGGAAATAGGGGTGATTATAACCAACACCAAGATTGGCATTGGTTTTTCTTTCTAAACACAAAAGATATAAGCCTTGGTATTTCTTTTTTAGAATTATCATCAAACCATTCATTTATTTCCAGTAGTTCAAAGTCATTATTTTCAGCGCTGTCTATATAGTCAGAAATATGATGCGTAAAGACGGTTAATTCTTCAAGGCCTCTTTCAGTCTCGAAACTCGCTTTACTTCCTGCATATTGTTTAAAAGGATGCAATTCGCTTATAAAGAAAAGCCCGTTTCCCTTAAGCTTCTGATTCGCCTGGTTAAAAATAGGATTTAAATCTTCAATATGTTCAAGAGTAAGGCTTGAAGTTACCAGGTCTGCGAATTGATTTTCGATTTCCCAGGCTTTGTTAAGATCAACTCTTTTAAATTCAGCCCTGCTATCAGTAATTTTCTCTTTGGCAATATGTAACATCTCCTGAGAGAAATCAAGTCCGATCACTTGCGCAGCCTTACTCAATAACCAACCAGTATTCTTTCCTGTTCCACAGCCCAGCTCCAACACATATTTAAACTCGTAGTTCGATAAAGTCTCTATCGTTGCTTTTGTGTCTAGATCACGGGTCTTATTTTTATTCGTATCGTATTGCCCAGCCCAAGAATTATATGCTTTTTCTATACTCACTTCTATTTTTTCTCAATTAACGAAAATGTTCAGGCTATACTGTATTTAAATGCAGTATAGGTTTTGTCATACACTGTCTTTAGTACATTACGTGCTTTTTAGACTTGTCTTTCCAACCTGCTTTGTAGGCTGCGTCTACAACAAAAACTTTGATATCTGCTTTATAAGCGGCATCTACAAAATATATTTTCTTTGTTGCTTTGTAAGCAGCATCTGTAAAAAACCATTTACCATCATTATCTCCAGCTTTATAAGCAGCCTCCACTTTATATACCAAAAGAGCAGCTTTGTAGGCTGCGTCTACAACAAAAACCTTGACATCAGCTTTATAAGCGGCATCCACTGAATAGACTTTCTGTGCTTTGATAGGTGCACTTGCAATTACCAAGGCTATCACTAATATTAATTTTTTCATCCTTAATAAATTAATTTTACCTCTTAAACCTGTTGTGGCTAACGAACCATCCATATTGGATTGCCCTCCCAAATAAAAAAGCCGAAATGTGTCGGTCTTTAATTCCTAGCTAAATACTTTAACAGCACAAATTAATAGTACAAGTATTGCTACTTTTTCTTTCATATTTTGATCCTTCTTCTAAGGTAACACAAGGCCTCGTGTAAAATGTGTTTTCACAGCTTGTTAGTTGCTAGCTTTTATGACTGTAATATTATCTTTTTCCATACGCTATCTTTTGTAATCTTAGCCAATCCCCAGTTCCTAAAAAACCGAATAAGACCAACATTACACCGGCCGGTTTTTATCATAGGGAATACTTTCAAGCACATGGTTGACCGCCGCTATACGGGCAAAGGTCTTCCTATTGGCACGGATGACCTTCCAGGGAACTGGGCCCTCAGCTGTTGTTTCAAACATCTTGTCCTTATAGTGGGTGTACTGATCCCATAGGTCCTGGGCTTTTTCATCTACCGGGGTCATTTTCCACTGTTTTAAGGGATCGTTCTTGATTTCCTGGAAGCGTTTGGCCTGTTCTTTTTTGGAAATGGACATATACATTTTTACCAGGCGGATTCCCGAAGCAGTAATCATCGATTCAAACTCATTGACCTGCTTCATAAAGACCTCATATTCCTGCGGAGTACAAAAGCCGTTGACTGGCTCAACGACCGCCCGGTTATACCAGCTTCGGTCAAAAAAGACAATCTCTCCTGCTTTCGGAAATTGGTTGATATAGCGCTGAAAATACCATTGAGTACGCTCCTCTTCACTGGGTTTGGGCAAGGCTACAATTCTTAAATGCCGCGGGTTCATTCGCTCTGTAATACGGCGAATGGCCCCTCCTTTTCCAGCGGCATCTCGCCCTTCAAAAAGAACGATCGCCCGCCCCCCCTGGTCGATGACCCAAGATTGCATCCTGATCAGCTCTACCTGTAATTTTTTTAAACGCCTTTCGTATTTCAC
>JASMME010000113.1 GCA_030748365.1 Lutibacter sp. | reverse complement strand
ACCTCCTACACATTGTAGCTGGCATGGTGGTGTTGACAGTTGTATTGTTCAGACACCTAAAAGGACGGTATTCCTCTAAAGATTTTCTCGGCCTCGAATTGGGGGCCATCTTCTGGCATTTTGTAGACCTGTTATGGGTATACCTGGTCCTGTTTTTCTATTTTATCAGGTGATAAAAAATACATATATTTGGCCGTACAATCTATAGATAACTAAAAATCAAATAACAACCTTATGGAAGTAACAATTCCAACGAATGATACCGGCAGCTGGAACGGAGGAGACCGTAGCAGACCCCTAGGTGCCAGCTATGGTAAAATGATGATGTGGTTCTTTATCTTGTCTGATGCCCTCACCTTTTCAGGCTTCTTATCTGCCTATGGGCTGATACGCTTCAAGTTTATCGAAACCTGGCCAATTGCCGATGAGGTCTTTACGCACTTCCCTTTCCTACATGGAACCCACGCCCCCATGTACTATGTGGCCCTGATGACCTTTATCCTGATATTTTCATCGGTAACCATGGTACTGGCAGTAGATGCAGGCCGCCAGATGAAACAAAAGAAAGTGGTCTTTTACATGTTCCTCACCATCGTTGGTGGATTGGTCTTCCTCGGTTCCCAAGCCTGGGAGTGGAAGAACTTTATCCAGGGTTCTTACGGAGCGGTACAGCTCAATGACGGTAGGATTATCCAGTTTGTCGATGCCTTCGGACACCAGATAGAACTGGAAAAATTTGCAGCAAACAGCCATTCAGAACGCGTACAGCATACCAAAAATAAAGGGCTGTGGTTTGTGGAAGAAACGGCCCTGCCTCCCCTGTCCTTAGAACAGGTAATCACCGGGTTTAAAACACATCCGGGAATCACCATCAGAACGGAGGAAATCGATGCGGAAACAAAAGCCAAAAAAATCATCCCACGTGACCAGGCGATGGCCTATTTGGCCGAAGCCAGCAACGTGGTCAAAGGGGCCAACCTAAAAGTCAATGAATACGGCAAAACACTTTTTGCCGACTTCTTTTTCTTTATCACTGGCTTCCATGGTTTCCACGTATTGTCTGGGGTAATCATTAATATCATCATCTTTTTCAACGTGATTATTGGCACCTACGAGCGCCGCGGACATTATGAAATGGTTGAGAAGGTCGGTTTGTACTGGCACTTTGTTGACCTGGTCTGGGTATTTGTATTCACCTTTTTCTACCTCGTATAATTCATAAAGATCTTTATCATGACTGCACACGCACATACCTCGCATACCAAACTTATCTGGAAGGTCTTTATAATTCTTTCCGTTATTACCATTGTAGAAGTGGTTTTGGGTATAGCCAAACCGGACATACTCCACCTGACCCAATTGTTGGGGACCAGCCCGCTAAACCTGCTCTTTATCCTACTGACCCTCGTAAAGGCCTATTATATCACCTGGTTTTTTATGCACATGGCTGATGAGAAGAAAAATTTGCGAAGGGCCGTGGTCTGGACTGCTGTATTTCTAATCTGCTACCTAGTGGCCTTGTTACTTATAGAAGGTGCGTACCTTCACGAAGTATTGGGCTCGCTGACGCGCTGGTAATCCATTGATCAAGGCTTGATATTCTCCGAATCACAGGCCAGAGACTAAGAATCAAATCATTCCAACCAAGCTAGAAAACTAAGAACCGGGTGGCCGCTTGGCGCACCGGATGACATACTATAAAGACCGATGAAGAAATTTTGGGTACTGTTCAGCTTGTTTATACTTCCCCTGGTATTTTACCTCTTCCTTTCGAAGGGCATTTACCGCTATGCCAATTTGCCCATTCTGGCAGAAGAGGTCATTGCGCCAGACAACAATCCGGCACTGTTTAAAGGACACTTTACCGTGGTCTGCTTTCCCGGAGACGAGGTCAGTAAGGCCAAGGCAAGTCTGTTCAACCTAAACCAAACTATCTATAAGCGCTATTACCAAAAACCCTTGTTTCAAATGGTTGCCATTCTTCCTGAAGACAGTGAAGCAGCCTATACACCGGTCATCGAAGAACTCGCTGCTTTTACCGATACAAAGGCTTGGACATTCCTCTACAAAAAGAGGGAAACCATCGAAGCCATGTTTCACGATCTTAAGACCCCTTTTAGTTTACAGGAATCCCTTTTTTCGGAAAATGCTTATATTGTCGACAGGGAACTCCGTTTAAGAGGACGGAAGGATGATGAAGACAGTACCGATGGCAAATTATACGGCTATGACACGCGGTCGGTATCCGTGTTGAAACACAAAATGAAAGACGATCTTGACATCATCTACTACCAATTAAAAAAATCGGAAGAGAAGAAAAAACGTAGACAGCGAAAGATCTGATTCCTTACGAAAGCTGTTGGAATAAGCGTTTTACAGAACTACGAAATTGATTTGTATACAAAATATGAAGAATTACCGTTATATAGGTGTTGCCTTTGTTGTGTTGGTCTTCGGTATCTATGCGGTTCCCAAGATTGTCGCACACTTTGAGCGCCCTGTACTGGCAAAAATAGGAAACGTTCCTCCATTCAGTTTCACCAACCAACAAGGCTTGGTCATTGACAATACTTTTTACGAGGATAAGGTCTATGTGGTTGAGTTCTTCTTTACCAACTGCCCGACCATTTGTCCTAAAATGAACGAAAATATGCTGCGAATTCAGGATGCTTTTTACGGCCATCCAGCAGTAGGCATCGCCTCTATCAGTATCGATCCACAAAGAGATACGCCGGCAGTGCTTGCCCGCTATGCCGAACAACTCGGAGCTGTATCCGCGAACTGGCACTTTTTGACCGGAGACCTCAGGGAAGTCTACGAACTGGCCAACAAGGGCTTTACCCTCTATGCCGGAGAGAACCCACAGGCCGCAGGTGGCTTTGAACATTCTGGTATGTTTGCCCTGGTTGACAAACAGGGTATGATACGCTCGCGTTCGGACGCATTCGGAAACCCCCTCGCATTTTACGATGGCCTCAGTGCCAAAGGGATTCAAATGATCAAGGAAGACATCAATATACTACTAAAAGAATGAAAACTACAAACCCATTACCTTATAAAAACTGGATCATCGCCTTGTCCATTGCCATTCCGGTGGCCGTGGCCTTGTTGTTCCGTGTAAAACTGGATTACACCCTGCCGGTTTTCCTACCCCCCATTTATGCTGGTATCAATGCCATTACCGCCCTCACACTTATCGGAGCACTGTGGGCGATCAAAAAAAAGCAGGTCGTATGGCACGAACGCCTGGTAAAGACCGCGCTGGCATTGTCTGCGCTCTTCCTACTGATGTACGTGGCCTACCACATGACCTCCGACTCAACAAAATACGAAGGAGAAGGCCTGCTCAAATGGGTCTACCTGGGTATCCTGATTTCCCACATCCTATTGTCCATAGGGGTCATCCCATTTGTATTGATTACCTATGTCAGGGGAATCAGCAGGCAAACAGCAGCCCACCGAAAAATAGCGAAGATATCCTTTCCGCTCTGGTTATACGTAGCCGTGAGCGGGGTCATTGTTTACTGGATGATTTCCCCTTATTACTAAGCCCTTGAAAACAAGACTGAGCATCCTATTTGTCCTTTGTTTTCAGCTGCTGGAAGCCCAGTGTGCCATGTGTAAAGCGGTGGTGGAACAAGGCAATATTTCCGAAGCTGAAGGACTGAACGATGGTATTCTTTACCTGATGGCACTGCCCTACCTGTTGTTGGGCGGTTTGTTCTTCGCGATTGGAAAATACCGAAAGCGGACAAAAAAGTAATATTTTAAAGACCCCAGGTGTAACAAATGAATACATCAGGCGTCTTACTGAAAGCAGTGCAGTCCTACCTAACTTGCCCAACGGTTATGGAACGAGCCTGTGCTGTATAAAAGAAACAACCCTATGAAAGCAACTATTGTAGCCCTTTTGTCACTGTTCCTTTGCGGAACCATTACTGCCCAGGAAACCACCTGGTCTTTACAGGATTGCATCGAGCATGCCCTACAACACAACCTGTCTATCAAACAACAGGAACTCAATACGGCACTTTCTGAAGAAGACGTGGTAACGGCTAAAGGCAATTTCTATCCCTCACTCAATGCCTCGGCCTCCCACAACTACAACTTCGGCTCTTATATCGATACTTACGGTGGCAGGGTTTCTACCGACAGCCGTACCAATAATTTTAGCCTTGGCTCGGGGGTTACCCTGTTCAATGGTTTTCGCAATAAATACCTCTTGGAACAGGCCAAAAAAAACCTGGAAATGGCCGGCTATGACCTGGAAGAACAAAAAAACACCCTCATGCTCTCCATCGTAAATGCCTACCTAAATGTACTGCTGGGCAAAGAATCCCTCAGCATTGCCAAAGAACAGGTGCTGATCGGTAAAAGCTTGGTGGAAAAAGAACGCACACTGGTTGCGTCAGGAGTCAAAGCCCAGGCCAGTTTGCTACAAGCAGAAGCCAGCCTTGCAGAAAACAGACAGCAAGAGGTAGCTACCCAAAACAACGTTGACCTCGCCTTGTTAAGCCTGGCACAAATCCTGCAGGTATCGCACAAGGGCTTTGACATCAAAGAAGTAGTCCTGAACATTGATGCCGCTTCCCTGATTTACAACGATACTGACCTTATCTATAAAAGTGCCCTGGGCCTGTTGCCCGAGATCAAACGGGCAGACCTGTTGGTAGAGAATGCTGATATCTCTCTAAAAATTGCACAAGCAAGAAACAGCCCAACCTTCTCATTGGGGGGCAGTGTCGGATCTGCTTACCAGCACAATCAGGGTCAGGAAGATGTTCGGATTATCATCGACCCGGAAACCAACACCCCGGTAACCGTTCCAAACGGCTTTGGAAAGCAACTCAGGGACAACATGGGCTATAATATTGGGTTGTCACTAAACATCCCCATTTTTAACGGTTTTACCAACCGATCAGCCATAGAAAAGGCAAAGATCAACCAAGAAAAGGCTGCCTTGAACGTACTAGAGCGGGAAAAACAAGTCCGCGAAACTGTTGAACGGGCTTATGCAGACGCCAAAGCAGCACTCAACCAATACATCGCTGCTGAAAAATCACTCGCATCACAGCGGGCTTCTTTTAACAATGCACAGCAAAGTTTTGAGCTGGGTAGTATGACCTCCTTTGATTTTGAACAGGTCAGGAATGGCCTGGTCAATGCCCAAGCATCTATGGCCAATGCCAAATACAATTTCGTATTCAGGTCTACCTTGTTGGAATTCTACCTAGGCATTCCACTTGACATCGAACCCTGATGACTTTAAATGATACCCTAGCCCCCCTTTCCTAAG
>JASMME010000112.1:2587-5309 GCA_030748365.1 Lutibacter sp. | reverse complement strand
TTTTGGGATTGAACCCATTGTATATACGGTGGCCAATCCCAGTTATCCTGTCCTAGATACGTCTCTGTACGATGACATTCCACCAGGGCTTGAGATCATTCAACATCCTATTTGGGAGCCAAACCAGCTGTTTGGTTTGTTTGCGAAGAAGAAAAACGTGGATTCACTCCCTGCATCTCCTTCGCTGTTTCAACGTTTTCTACAGTACCTAAGGGGCAATTTCTTTATCCCTGATGCCCGTAAGTACTGGGTGAAGCCTTCGCTCCATTGCCTGTTAAAATACCTGGCAGACCGTCCGGTTGACCTGGTTATCAGCACTGGCCCACCGCACAGTGTCCACCTGATTGCCCTGGGTTTAAAAAAACGTTTGGGGCTGCCCTGGATGGCAGATTTCAGGGACCCTATGACAGACCTATTTTACAACCAGGACCTGCTCTTAAGCAAAGCTTCTAAGAAAAAACTCAAGAAATACGAAGTAGCTATATTACAGCAGGCGGATGAGGTTATTACGGTAGGTCATACCCTCAAGCGTTCTTTTGAGCAGTATGCCCGGAAAGTAAGCGTCGTGTCTAATGGATACGACGATGCGCCTTGTAAGGAGGTAGCATTGGATCGTGCATTTACCTTGTCCCATATCGGTTTATTGCCCCATCAAAGCAATCCTACAATGCTCTGGAAGGTATTAAAATCCTTGATTGACGAAAATCCGGCCATGGCCACAGACCTACAGATCAATCTAGTAGGGAATGTGTCGGCAGCTGTCAGGGCAGACATCGCTAGTTATGGATTGCAGCAACAGACGGTTTTTACAGGCTATGTACCTCATGAACAGGTGGTAGCCATACAAAGGAGTTCGCAGGTCTTAGTCTTATTGCTTCCGCGGGTGGCAGGTGCTGAAGGGATTATTACAGGCAAACTCTTTGAGTACCTCAGGGCCCAAAGGCCCATTCTGGCGATTGCTCCTAAAAAGGGCGATGTTTTCCAGATTATTGAGGATACCCAGGCAGGCGTAGTCATAGATTTTGAGGAGCCTGATCGGTTAAAAAAAAGCATCGTAGCTTTGTATGAGGCATACCGGGCAGGAACCCTAACAATAAGGCCTAAAAATATAGCGCCCTACCACCGAAAGGCCTTAACCGGAAAACTATCTGCCCTGATTCACGAGCATCTTTCATAGTTGTGTGTGGTCGGTTCTTTTGGGGTGGGTAATAAACGAGTGAGTCAATCAATATGGGAATAGTATTAAAACAATCATTTGCAAACACCCTGACCCTCTTTATGGGTTTTGGTATCGGTGGGATCAATATGTTGTTTCTGTACACCCATTTCCTATCGGAGGATTATTTTGGCTTGGTTACCTTTTTATTGGCTTCCGCCACCCTGGTCCTGCCACTGGTAATGGTTGGGATGCAACATGCGGTCATCAAATATTTTCCTGTTTATAAAGACCTCAGGTCAGAACAGACTTTTTTAACAGCCTCCCTCTGGATACCCTTGCTGGTCATCCTTCCAGTGGCTGTATTGGCTGCGGTCTTTTACGGGCAGCTCTCCAATTACCTCGCTAGGGAGAATTTCCTGATCAGGGAGTATACCTATCTCATAGGAATTATCGCCTTTTTTATGGGGTATTTTGAAGTTTTCTACGCCTGGGCTAAGATCCGTTTGCAATCAGTATTTGGCAATGTGATTAAGGAGGTTTTTGCCAGGTTTTGCACCCTTTTGTTATTGTTTGGGGTGTATTTTAACTGGCTGACTGAGCCGCAATTTATCTATGCGGTGGTGGTCGTTTACGGACTGCGTATGTGTCTGATGCTGGGCTATGCTTTTTACCTTTTTAGGCCGAGATTGATCTTCCAATGTCCTGAAAATATACGAGAGATATTATCCTTTTCCTTGTATAGTATTATTGCCGGATCTGCCGCTGGTATTTTACTGGAAATAGATAAATTTATGATCTCACAACTCAGCGCTCTCCGCGAAGTAGCCTATTATGCTGTCGGGGTATATATAGCAAGTATAATTGCCATACCTGCCCGCGCAATGCAGTCTATTACCAGCCCTATAACCTCTAGGGAACTGGCCCGTGAGGACTTGGGTGCTGTTGGGAAGTTGTACCGACAATCCTCTCTCAACCTTTTGGTGGTGGGGGGGCTGTTGTTTTTGCTGATCAACCTAAACATAGAAGACCTGTATGCTTTTATTGATAAACCCTCCTTTTCCAAGGGCGTTTGGGTGGTCCTCATCATTTCCCTGGCCAAATTGGTCGATCTTTCTTTGGGCATTGCCAATGCCATACTGACCCACTCAGCATACTACCGAATTATTTTTTACCTCTCCGTGGCCATGGCGCTAACGGTAATTTTGCTCAACCGCTGGCTAATTGTACGAATGGGCATTGACGGTGCGGCCTTGGCTACCTTTTTGGTACTTGTGGGCTACAGTGGTTTAAAAGTGTACTATGTCAAAAAGAAATTCAAACAACAGCCCTTTGGTGTGGGCACCCTTAAGACGATCGGTATCATCCTCTTCTTATACGGGGCGTTTTCTATCTGGGAGCCCTCTTTTCACCCAGTTGTCAATATGATTTTAAAAAGTGTGGTGCTGGTGCTATCCTATCTGTACCTAATTCGAAAACTGGCGGTTTCTGAGGAGGTGGATGCCTTGTTCGACAAAGTGTTTGACAAAGGGAAAGGCTTAGTCAAATAGTGCTTTTAGGAGGCGT
>JASMME010000112.1:0-2577 GCA_030748365.1 Lutibacter sp. | reverse complement strand
GGCGTCGAATTCCGAGTACGCCGAGGAGGATGGCAGACAGGGCCAGTGCGCTGCCTAAAATAAGCCATCCGTAATACCCCTGTAGCGTATGGGCTTTAAACCCGAGGGTAATAAACACAGGTCCTGCTATCAGTAGTGGGAGGGCTGAAAGCGTGTATTTCAATCCCTTCACCAGTTCCTTCCTGTCAGTTCCCATGCCGGACAAATTTAAGGGCCTTTCGAACGCTGTGGTGTTCGGTCAATAACTGCCGCGCCTCTGTTGCAGAGACGGAAAGTTCTTCCATCAGCATCTTGATTCCTCTCTCCCACAGTTTATTGTTGGACAACTGCATGTCCACCATTTTATTTCCCCTGATTCTTCCAAGTTGGATCATCACGGCAGTAGAAACCATGTTCAGTACCAGTTTTTGGGCAGTACCTGCTTTCATACGAGAACTACCGGTTACAAACTCAGGCCCAACGATTACTTCTATGGGATGTGTTGCTTCTGCAGCCAATGGACTGCCTTGGTTACAGGTGATACAAGCCGTTAAAATACCTTCCTGACGGCTTTTTTTTAGTGCGCTGACTACATAAGGAGTGCTGCCTGAGGCAGCAATGCCGATTACAGTATCAAGGGTGTTTATATCGTATGATTGTAGGTCCTTCCAGGCCTGTGTAGTTGAGTCTTCGGCAAATTCTACCGCTTTTCTGATGGCGGTGTCTCCGCCTGCGATGATGCCGATGACCCAATCGTGTGGCACGCCAAAAGTTGGCGGGCATTCGGAGGCATCAACGATACCAAGCCGTCCGCTGGTACCTGCCCCTATATAGAAGAGTCGTCCACCTTTAGACATGCGTTTGACGACCTGTTCTACCAATGTTTTTAGCTGCGGGATCACCTTATTGACTGCCATAGGAACCGTTTGATCCTCCTGGTTGATATTGACCAGCAGTTCGCTTAGGTCCATTTTTTCCAGGTCTTTATAATTAGAGGTCTGTTCGGTTGTTTTAATCATACCCATGCTTATTACGGTGTCCTTTACACACTTATACTAGTAGTAGGTTCTTTTTTGGGTTCGCCCTTCTCGGCAAGCTTTTCAAATGTACTAAAATGAGGACATTTGTAGGGCTGTTTTTGTCAAAAAAGTCCCTAAAACAATAAAGCAAGACTTAGGAGCGTCTTGCTTTATAAAAAAAGTTGCCTTATGACCACTTAAACAGCTACCATATCCAGGGCAATGCTTTCAATGATCCGATTGAATGTCTCACTGGGTCGCATGGCTTTTTCAGCCAGGGCATCGTTGGGTTCATAGTACCCACCGAGGTCCATCGGTGCATTTTGCGCTCCGTTCAATTCGTTTAGAATGCTTGTTTCACTATTTTTCATCGCTTCGGAAACCTTGGAAAAAATAGCTTTCATCTCAGTATCCCTGTTTTGTTCAGCCAGGGCCTGTGCCCAGTACATGGCCAGGTAAAAATGACTTCCCCGGTTGTCCAGTTCTCCCACTTTTCGGGAAGGTGATTTTTTGTTGTCAAGGAATTTTCCAGTTGCTTTGTCCAGGGTTTCCGCTAGTACGGAAGCCTTTGGATTGCCATAGGTCTCTGCCAGGTGCTGTAAGGAAGCACTCAGTGCCAGGAATTCCCCTAGTGAGTCCCATCTCAAATGACCTTCTTCTACGAATTGTTGTACATGCTTGGGTGCGGAGCCTCCGGCGCCGGTTTCAAATAAGCCTCCTCCGTTCATCAGCGGAACGATGGATAGCATTTTGGCACTGGTACCTACTTCCAGAATAGGAAACAGGTCTGTTAAGAAATCCCTGAGTACATTTCCTGTGACAGAAAT
Organism: Lutibacter sp.; assembly: GCA_030748365.1. Classification (GTDB taxonomy): domain Bacteria; phylum Bacteroidota; class Bacteroidia; order Flavobacteriales; family Flavobacteriaceae; genus Lutibacter. The sequence continues at coordinate 752 of JASMME010000112.1, read as the reverse complement.
GGTATCCAATCCGTCTTTGATCCTGTTTAGGGAGAACAGGGTGGCTTCTTTGGGAGACAGGATTTGGAGGTCTAGCCCTGCAGTGTCATAGCTCGGCAAGTAAGTATTAATTTTTTTGATCAGTTCAGCATCGTGTGAGCGGTTCTTATCCAGCCAGAAAACCGCTGGGGTATTGCTTGCTCTTGCCCTGTTTACGGCCAGCTTGATCCAATCCTGAACAGGTACATCCTTCACTTGGCACATTCTCCAGATATCTCCTTGTTCCACGGCGTGCTCTATCAGGGTATTGCCTGCGCCATCTACGATTCGCACAATTCCATCTTCTGCTATTTCAAAGGTTTTATCGTGGGAGCCGTATTCTTCCGCTTTTTGAGCCATTAGTCCTACGTTGGAAACGGTTCCCATAGTGCTTGGGTCAAAAGCCCCGTGCTCTTTGCAAAAATCAATGGTAGTCTGGTAAACACTAGCGTAGCTGCTGTCAGGGATTACCGCTTTGGTGTCCTGTAGTTTTCCGTTGGCATTCCACATTTTTCCAGAAGTACGGATCATGGCTGGGAGGGAGGCGTCGATAATCACATCGCTGGGTACGTGAAGGTTGGTAATGCCTTTGTCTGAATTGACCATTGCCAATTCCGGTCCGTTTTCAAAACACTGTTGGACGGTGTTTTCAATTAGGGTTCTTTCTGCTGTTGGTAGGTTTTTGATTTTGTTGACCAAATCGCCGAAACCATTGTTTGGATCTACCTCCAGAC
>JASMME010000111.1 GCA_030748365.1 Lutibacter sp. | reverse complement strand
AGCCATTGGCCAGGTCGATGGCCTTTAGCAAAAAACGCAGGTCGCTGTTGGCCGATTGTGTACGGTATTTCTTTTTGGCATTGTCGCCCACTTCCAGCAATTCGACAGTTACACTTTCTTTGGATACAAGCAGGTCCCTAAAGTGGGCAGCCAGTCCGCTGATGAAATGTTGTCCGTCAAAGCCCTTGGATAAGATTTCATTGAAGTGTAGCAATACTTCCGGGATATTGTTCTCCAGTAGCAGGTCAGTAGTTTTGAAATAAGCGTCGTAGTCGAGTACGTTCAAGTTTTCTGTGACTGCTTTTAGGGTCAGTTCTTCACCGCAGAAACTGACGATTTTATCAAAAATTGACAAGGCATCGCGCATGGCACCATCGGCTTTTTGTGCGATGATATGAAGTGCATCATCCTCAGCATTGATACCCTCCTGGCGGGCGATGTCTGCCAAGTATTGCTTGGCATCCAGTACACCGATTCGTTTGAAATCAAAAATCTGACACCTAGACAGAATGGTGGGAATAATTTTATGCTTCTCTGTAGTGGCCAGTATAAAAATGGCATGGGCTGGGGGTTCTTCCAGTGTTTTTAGAAAAGCGTTAAAGGCCGCTTGAGACAACATGTGTACCTCATCAATAATATATACCTTATAATTGCCGATCTGAGGAGGTATACGTACCTGGTCAGTAAGGTTACGGATGTCGTCAACAGAGTTATTAGAGGCAGCGTCGAGTTCAAAAATATTAAAAGCAAAATCTTCTTCGTTGCTATCGCCATCTTGCTGATTGATCTGTTTTGCCAGGATTCTAGCACAGGTGGTTTTACCTACGCCACGGGGCCCTGTAAAAAGGAGTGCCTGGGCCAGGTGGTTACTTTTTATAGCATTTTCAAGCGTACTGGTAATGGCCTGTTGCCCAACTACTTCTTTAAAGGTCTGGGGTCTGTATTTACGGGCAGATACTATAAATGGGTTCATGGCTTACTGGTTGTGTTCCCGGTTTGTTTTGTTGTTATGAACCTTTCCAATGGTGGTTTGTCAAGGGTTTTAAAACTGTTGTTTAGGGTTTGGTCACTTCTCTCTGTACACAAAACGGTGGCTGTTAAAAGGAGATCGGTGATTACAAAAATATAAAACCATTTGCTTTTACAGTAGGTATCAAGATGAAATTTCGTAAATTTTGTTGTAGAGCTCTTGGTACTTGGCGAGGATTTCGCTACGTTTGGGTTTCATGGTCGGGGTGAGTAGCCCATTGTCTATACCCCAAACATCAGGAGTTAGCTCGAAACGTTTGATGGTCTCCCATTTTCCAAACTGCTTATTCCGTTCGTCTATCTCCTTCTGGATACGGTCGATTACATGTGGATTCTCAATGAGATCCTGGTTGTTTCCAGGGATGGGCTCATGGTGAATACGCGCCCAGTCCCGAAGGAATTCAAAGTTCGGTTGCACAATGGCTGCCGGCATTTTTTGTCCTTCTCCGATGACCATAATCTGTTCGATAAAGCGTGATTGCTTCATCTCGTTTTCCAAGAGGGCAGGAGAGATATACTTACCTCCAGAGGTCTTAAAAATTTCTTTCTTACGACCGGTAATCCTTAAAAAACCTTCTGAGTCAATTTCTCCCTTGTCTCCGGTGTGGAAATAATCACCAGTCATTACCGTTGCCGTTTTTTCAGGGTCTTTGTAATAGCCTTGCATAACATTGGGGCCTTTGATTAGGATTTCTCCATCATCAGCGATTTTAACGACGATCCCATCGATGGGTTTTCCAACGGTTCCTATTTTAAACAAGTCTTCCTTAACGGCATTGACAGAAACTACCGGGGAGGTTTCTGTAAGGCCATAGCCTTCCATCACTGACATACCAGCAGCGGTAAACACCTTGGCCAGGCGTGGTTGTAGTGCGGCGCTTCCTGAGACCATGGTGGATAGCTTGCCACCCAGGGCTTCTCGCCATTTGCTAAAGATGAGTTTATTGGCCAGGGCGAGTTTTTTTGTATACCACCATCCGTTTTTTCCCTTGGGTTCATATTCCAGTCCTACAGACACTGCCCAAAAGAAGAGCATTTTCTTTAGTCCTTTTAGTTCTGAGCCTTTGTTGATGATTCCATCATATACTTTTTCAAGCAGTCGCGGCACCACACTCATAAAATTGGGTTGTACCTCTTTGAGGTTATCACTGATTTTATCGATGGCTTCAGCAAAATAAATCCGGGTACCTGAATATTGGTATACGTAGTGTAGTACCCTTTCAAAAATATGACAAATGGGTAAAAAACTCAGGGCCTTGGCTTCTCCCAGGTTGAGTGGCAAACGGGAGGAACTGCTCAATACGTTGCTAACGATATTGTGATGCGATAGCATCACCCCTATAGGCCTTCCGGTTGTTCCAGAAGTGTAGATAATCGTGGCCAGGTCTGCAGGTTTTACCTGTTCTCTGCACTGGTCTACTTGGGCTTGCAGACTGGTATCTTTGCCTAGCTCCATGACCGTTTCCCAATGTTTGCATCCCGCAATTTCGTCAAAGGAGAAAATTTCCTGCAGGCTGGGTACCGCCTCTTTAACAGCCGCTGCTTTCTCATAGAGTTCCTGGTCTGACAAAAAACACAGTGATACCTCTGCGTGGTTAAAGATATACTGATAATCTTCCCTAGAGATGGTCGGATACATAGGGATATTGACGACCCCAATCTGTGACATTCCCAGGTCCATGATATTCCATTCAGTACGGTTGTTAGAGGTAATCATGGCAATTTTGTCTCCTGGTTTTACCCCCATTTTTAGGAGGCCCCGACTAATGGTATTCGCTTTTTCCAGGTATTCAGCGGAGGAGGTAGCTACCCATTTTCCGTTGTATTTCGTGTTGAGTGCATCTTTTAGGGGGAAGGTTTCCGCTTGGTGGTAGGCAAAATCGAATAACCGGGTTATTTTAACAGGCATTTGGTTAGGTATTTGGTTGTTATACTAGGTTTTATTTAGGTGCGTCAACAAATTAAGAAAAATATTCACGACTATACAAAATAAAACCAAGGAATCCCTCACTTTTTGTTAACATTGCCCGTAAAATGAATTATTTTATCCTAGGCTTCGCGAGTGTTAAAGGGTATTGCCCGTCAAGCCTTCACTTTAGCTGCTCGTCTATCCAATTGTAGGCATTGGTAAAGGCCGCCATCCAGGGAGATACGCTGTCTTTCCTCTCTGCTGGATAATACGCCCAGTTCCAAGGAAATATTGAGCGTTCTATATGGGGCATCATAACGAGGTGGCGTCCGTCCTTTGAACACATCATAGCGGTATTATAATCGGAGCCATTAGGATTGGATGGATAGCCTTTATAACCGTATTTTCCTACGATATGGTATTGTTCTTCTGCCAACGGAAGTTTGAATTTACCTTCCCCGTGTGATATCCAAACTCCCAGGGTGCTGCCTGCCAGGGAAGAGAGCATGACCGAGTTGTTTTCCTGTATTTTGACACTGGTAAAACCACTTTCGTGTTTCCGGGAATCATTGTAATCCATTTTACCGTGAACTTCGTGCTCAGGATTGATGACTTCCAGTTCCATAAATAGCTGGCAACCATTACAGATTCCTATGGAAAGTGTATCCGTTCTTTCAAAGAAGTTTTTAAGGGCTGTATTGGCTTTTTCATTGTAGCGAAAAGCCCCGGCCCATCCTTTGGCTGAGCCCAATACATCGGAGTTTGAAAAACCACCTACGGCACCTATAAACTGTATGTCCTCCAGGGTCTCACGCCCACTGATTAGGTCGGTCATATGTACATCTTTCACGTCAAAACCAGCTAAGTACATGGCCTGGGCTAGTTCGCGTTCGGAATTACTGCCTTTTTCACGGATAACCGCTGCTTTGGGCCTGTTTATAGGCTTTTTGCCCAGGGGTTTTTCTCCAGAAAAATGTTGGGGAAATTGAAAATGTAAGGGTTGGTGCTTATAATTGTCAAAACGTTCCCGGGCCTTGTTTTGGGCACACTGTTTTGCGTCGAGTAGGTAGGAGCTTTCATACCAGACATCCCGCCATACAGATACCTCAAAACTAAAGCTGTCTTGGTGGTTCCTCAAGTGTATGGTATTTCCAGCCATTGCCCGTCCAATTTCGACATAGTTTACCTTCTTTTCCTGAAGGCGAGCGGGCAGTGTATCATCGGCGCTCTGTATGATTACACCACAATTTTCAGCGAACAGCAATTTGATACTGTCTGTTTCGTTGATGGCAGAGAGGTCGATGTCCAATGCGGTGTTTTCCGAAGCGAAACAGCCTTCCAACAGGGTCGTCAGCATACCTCCTGCCGAAATATCATGACCCGCCAGGATACGTCCTTCTTTGATCAGTTGTTGCAGGGTGTTAAAGGTGTTTTTAAAAGCTTCCGGGTCTTTGATGCTCGGGCTGCTTGTTCCAATCTTATTCAGGGCTTGTGCAAAGGAGGAGCCACCCAGTTTAAAGTCATCTCCTGAGAGATTGATATAATACAGTTTGTTCCCGGGAACTTGTTGTATTACTGGTTCGACCACCTTGTTAATATCGTTACAATGACCAGCTGCAGAAATAATAACCGTCCCTGGAGCGATCACCTCCTCGTTCGGATATTTCTGCTTCATGGACAAAGAATCTTTTCCTGTGGGAACATTGATTCCTAGGGCCATAGAAAAATCTGAAACTGCTTGTACTGCTTCGTATAATCGCGCGTCTTCACCTTCATTTTTACAGGGCCACATCCAATTGGCAGAGAGAGAGACAGAAGCCAGTCCATCTTGTAAAGGTGCCCATACAATATTTGTCAGGGCCTCTGCAATGGCGTTCTTACTGCCAGCCCCTGGATCGATCAATCCACTGATGGGTGCGTGGCCAATGGCAGTGGCAACGCCTTCCTGTCCTTTATAGTCCAGGGCCATCACACCACAATTGTTTAAAGGTAGCTGCAGAGGGCCAGCACATTGTTGTTTGGCCACCCGACCACCCACACAGCGGTCTACCTTATTGGTAAGCCAGTCTTTACAAGCAACGGCCTCTAGTTGAAGTACCTGTGTAAGGTAGTCATAGAGGGCCTCTTTTTGATAAGAAAGCCCTGCGTAAGTTCTTGTAAGACTCCGGTCCTTAATGATGGTTTTTGGCGCATTACCGAATAGGTCACTCAGTGCCAGGTCCATTGGTGTAGCCCCGGTACTTTTCGATCTAAAGGTAAAGCGGTCATCGTTGGTTACTTCTCCTACTTGGTAAAAAGGGGCCCGTTCTCTCTCAGCGATGTCTTGTAAACTTGCCGCACTATTTTCGGGGATAACCAAACCCATTCGTTCCT
>JASMME010000110.1 GCA_030748365.1 Lutibacter sp. | reverse complement strand
CCCGTGTCTGTTTTTGAAAAACGTGTACAACTACATTTACGTAGTCTAGCAAGACCCATTCAGCGTTGGTTTCACCTTCAATGTGCCAGGGCTTTTCTTTGATCATTTTGCTTACTTGTTTCTGAATAATTCCAGCGATGGCACTGACATGGGTATTTGAGGTGCCCGAACAGATGATAAAATAATCACAGACGGTGTTTTCTATCTCCCTGAGGTCCAGCAACTGTACATCTTCTCCTTTGATTTCATCAACCGCCTTTAAAATAGATGTAATCAGCCCGTCTGCACTCCCTTGTTTTTTTGTCATTAACGCTCTTTATTTTAGTTGATACAAAGGTATTATTTTTTTAGTATAAACACTGTTTTAAGTAACTTTGTTCAAATTATCATACCTGTATGAATATCATCAAACTTAATGCCATTGACTCTACCAATTCCTATTTAAAGGAAATGGCAGTAAAGAAAGCCCTTGATAATTATACGGTGGCAGTGGCCAAAGACCAAACCGCTGGGAGGGGGCAGATGGGCACCACCTGGATTTCTGAGAAGGGTAAGAACCTTACATTCAGCATGTTGTTTAAGTCAACATCCTTCAATGTAGACCATCATTTTTATCTTTGTATGGCAGCTTCTTTGGCGGTATTGGCCGTTTTGAAGCGGCATCTAAACAATGCCTTGCATGTCAAATGGCCAAACGACATTTTGGCAGATGGGCACAAGGTGGCCGGTATGCTGATTGAAAATATCCTGGCAGGTGACCAGGTCAAACAGACGGTTATTGGTGTCGGTCTGAATGTCAATCAGGAAATCTTTCCCGCTGACATCGGAAAAGTAAGTTCTTTAAAGCTCTGCGCTGGAATCGATTTTCACCACGACGCTTTGTTGATCGAATTGATTCAATCACTCACCCATCAGCTCCAACGTATCAATGCACAGCAATTCGATTTGCTGCGTACAGGCTATTACGAACACCTGTACCTCTTCGGTTGTCCAGCGGTATTTAAAGATGCCCAACACAAGGAATTCACTGGAAAAATAAGTGCTGTAGACCAGGCTGGAAGGTTGGTAATTGAATTGCGTGATGGAGGCCTTCGCAGCTTCCAATTAAAGGAGGTGGCCTTGGTGGCTCTGCTACCCCCCGAGAAATAAACTACAAGGTGCCTGCCTTTTCTGACAAGGTATCGATAAACTGCTGTAAGGGCTTTTTGACCATCATGGCCATCATGGGATTGAAATCCCCTTCAAACAATATCTGGGCTTCACAGGAATTTTCCGTACCGGCCGAGATGTTGGTTGTCAGGCTGAAATCCAGTTTATTGCTGGCGGCGCCCAACACGATGCTGTCATAGGCCTGTTGTTCCTTTATAACCAATCTCAGGGCTGGCATTCCCTTTAGACTGAATAAAAAAGAATCTCCGTCAATGGTAAAATCCTCCACATTGTCAGGCATCATTTGTTCAAAGTTGCGCAAGTCTGTCAAAAAGGCAAACAAGGCCTTTTGAGATTTGTTAATAAGCGTTTTCTTACTCGTTAGTTTCATGTGTATGTTGTTAGGTGATAGACCAGGAGCCAGGATCTGTACGCCAGGCTTGCAGGGCTCCCAGGGCCTCTTCTCTAATAAAACCCTGATCCAGGGATTGTGCCAATAGGTGATCGTAGTCGCTCAGGGTTTGCAGGGCTACCCCGGCCGTTTTAAAATTCTGCTCAGCCAGTGCAAATCCATAGGAAAAAATCGCGACCATACCCTGGACATCTGCCCCGGCTTCTTCCAAGGCCTTTACAGCGTTTAAGCTGCTTTTTCCAGTACTGATTAGGTCTTCGACCACTACCACGGTCTTATTTTCTTCTAGCAGGCCCTCTACCTGGTTCTTCCGGCCGTGTTTTTTAGGTTCCGGCCGAACGTATATAAAAGGAATGTCAAGGTATTGGGCGACCAACACGCCAATGGCAATGGCACCGGTAGCTACGCCCGCAATGACATCGGGTTTTCCATAGCTACGTTCAATAAGTTTTGCCAGGTTTTCCGTTAAATAATTTCGTAGTTTTGGGAACGATAAGGTGGTCCTATTATCGCAGTAAATAGGCGATTTCCATCCCGAAGCCCAGGTAAATGGGGCCTCCGGTTGTAGTTTGATCGCTTGTATTTGTAGTAAAAGTTCAGCCGTTTTCTTGGCAATTTCTCTATCTAAAACCATGAATGCAAATGTATAAAGTTTTTGTAAATGAACGTCCGATTATTTTAACAGATATGGTTGATTTTTCAACAAATTTACCCAAAGAACCTTTTGGTTTACGCCCGATTGACGCCCTGTTTGATGCGCTTTTTCAAACGGCTGTACCAGGACTGTGTCTCTTGTGTGACGATTTGGAAACCGCTTGGCGTTTATGGCAGGCACATTGTAATATAGAAGAAGCTGCCGGAGGGAAAGTGCTTAACACAGAAGGCCAGGTATTGTTTATCTACCGCTATGACAAATGGGACCTGCCCAAAGGAAAACGGGAGCCTGGAGAAGCCCTGGCCTATACGGCCCGCAGGGAAGTGGAAGAAGAATGTGGCGTCGACGGTCTGACAATTAAACAGTCACTGCCCATAACTTACCATGTATTTAAAAAAAATAAAACCTATGTTTTGAAAATCACCCACTGGTTCTTGATGCATACTGATTTTAAAGGCATTCCCAGCCCACAGGCAGCCGAAGGGATTGGCCAAGCGCAGTTTAAAAGTCCGTCGGAAATCTCTCAGGCACTGAAAAATACCTACGAAAATATCAAATTGCTATTTTAAGTCTTTTATCAAGGTATGAACCTTGTTTTTAGGTCAAATCATGTATATTTGCCGCTTTTTAATATATACATTGATGACTGAATTCATAAGAAATCGCGTCTCCAACCTACGAAATGATGTGTTTTCTGGTATCACCGTGGCCCTGGCCTTGGTTCCGGAAGCGGTAGCCTTTGCTTTTGTTGCAGGGGTAGATCCTTTGGTCGGCCTATACGCAGCCTTTATCGTAGGGCTGATTACCTCTTTATTTGGGGGAAGACCTGGTATGATATCGGGCGCCACCGGAGCACTTGCCGTGGTTATGGTATCCCTGGTATCTGAAGGGAATGCGATGGGGGCACCCGGTGAAAACCTGGGACTGTATTACCTGTTTGCGACCGTTATTCTAATGGGAATCCTGCAAATACTGGCGGGTGTATTAAAATTGGGAAAATTTGTCCGCTTGATCCCACACCCGGTAATGCTGGGCTTTGTCAATGGTCTGGCCATTGTTATCTTCCTTTCTCAATTGGAAATGTTCAAAGAGCATGTACTGGGTGAAAAGCTATGGTTGCAGGGCAAAGATCTCTATACGATGCTTGCCCTGGTATTGTTTACCATGCTTGTGATGTGGGGGCTTCCGAAAATCAAGTCCTTACAAAAATTACCTGAAGCACTTGTGGCCATCATTTCGGTAAGTGCCTTGGCTATTTTTGCTGACCTGGAGGTCGCTACAGTAGGTTCCTTTATCCGTGACGGAGGCGGTGCAGGTTTGGAAGGTGGCCTGCCTTCCCTGACACTGGGTACTTTTGAAAAAATACCGTTCACATTGCAAAGTATTGCTTTTATACTGCCCTATGCGCTGATTCTGGCCGCCATCGGTCTGATAGAATCCCTGATGACCCTCAACCTGGTAGATGATTTGACAGAAACCCGCGGTAACGGTAACCGTGAATGTATTGCCCAAGGGAGTGCCAATGTTGTGACAGGACTCTTTGGCGGTATGGGAGGTTGTGCCATGATTGGTCAGTCGATCATCAATATCAAGGGCGGTGGAAGGACCCGTTTGTCGGGTGTAGTGGCCGCTTTGATGTTACTGGCTTTTATCCTTTTTGGGGCGTCTTATATTGAACAGGTCCCCATAGCCGCCCTGGTAGGCGTTATGTTTATGGTGGTGGTTGGTACTTTTGCCTGGAGTAGCTTTAGGATTATCAACAAGATTCCCCGTACCGACCTCTTTGTACTGGTGTTGGTTTCTTCCCTGACGGTTCTCTTTGACCTTGCCATTGCCGTATTGTCTGGTGTGATTGTATGTGCCCTGGTTTTTTCATGGGAAAATGCTACCAGGATTCGGGCCCGCAGGCGGATGAAAGCTGACGGTACCAAGACCTATGAGATTTGGGGTCCCCTGTTTTTTGGTTCCATTACTGCCTTTAACGAGAAATTTGATGTAAAGAATGATCCAGATTCTGTTGAGATTGATTTTATAGAATCCCGTGTCAGTGATCACTCTGCCTTGGAAGCCATTCTGAATATTGTAGAAAAATATGAGCTTGCCGGAAAAAGCATTCACCTAAAGCATCTGAGTGAAGAATGTAAGCTATTGCTCTACAAGAGTAACCCCAAATTCAGGGAAGTGATCATTGAAGCGGTAGACGATCCCCGGTATCATTTGGCTGCTGATCCCGAGTCTTTTCCCAAAGGCTTGTTTGAATAAAGTATTGCTAAGCACGGTTGTGGACTTAGCTATGCAAAGGATTTAATACGTCAGTCTCCTGTGTTTTCGATGACACTTTTGGGTACGAGCGCTCCGATATCCCCCCCGTTTCTGTAAACGTCCCGGACAATGCTGGAACTGATAAAAGACGTCTTTGCAGAGGTCAGCAGAAAAACCGTTTCAATGTTGGAAAGCTTTCGATTGGTTTGTGCAATGGCCTTTTCAAATTCAAAATCCGCTGGGTTTCGAAGACCTCTTACGATAAAATCCGCCTCAATCTTTTTGCAAAAATCCATGGTGAGTCCCGTATAAGTGAGTACGGATATCTTTTTGTTCCCGGCATAGTGTTGTTTGATAAAATGCTGTCGACGCTCCAGTGAAAACAGGTAGTTCTTATCTGTATTGATGCCTATGGCGATGACGATTTCATCAAAAAGCGGCAGCGCCCGGTTGATGATGTCTATATGTCCTAAAGTGATTGGGTCAAAGGAACCCGGAAAAACGGCGCGTTTCATGATAAAGAAGTGTTTAAGGAGGTTTCTATGGCGTTGTAGAACAGTTCTTTGAGGGGGATACCAGCCTCAGCAGCCTGTTTTGGAAGAATGCTTTCATTTGTCAGTCCGGGTACGGTATTCATTTCCAAAAAATAGGGTTCGCCCTTTACAATGATGTATTCAGAACGGGAAAAACCACGCATATTCAACAATCGGTATACCTTGACGGCCAGTTGTTCTAGGGTCTTTTTGAGTTCCTCAGAAATCCTGGCAGGTGTTATTTCCGTCGATTTTCCCTGGTATTTTGCCTCGTAGTCAAAAAAGTCATTTTCACTGACAATCTCAGTA
>JASMME010000010.1:14785-17755 GCA_030748365.1 Lutibacter sp. | reverse complement strand
CGTTGGTGATCGCCCAGGTTGTTACTGACCAGAAAGACACGGGCAAGATCAAGGCCCAGGCCGGTCTTCCCCAAAGCAGAGTGGATGACCATATTGGTCTCCGCACCTGCTTTGTTAGCGATGTGTACGTTTTTGTAATAGGAAGGATCGTGTCGTAAGAACAGGTAGGTATCCTGATTTCTTCTCCAGTAGACTCTGGGTTTGATCCTTACTGCAGCCGACTGATAATCACCGGAAAACGCGACCAGGCTGGTCTCGGTTTCTTCGTACTGGTCCTTGTAATCAGGACTGGCGTAAAAACCCTTGGCGCCAAATTTACGGGAGGCAAAAGAGGCCGTAAGCGTTTGCTTTCCAAGACTTCCCTTTACAAAAGCAGACAAATTGGTGAAATCGGTGTTGAACCGGTAGCCATCGGATTGTTGGTAACTGGTATGGGCCTGAAAAGTTCCCTGTGCATGGTTTTGATAGTAGGACAGGGAGGCTTTTGTATGCTTATAGGACCCGTAATTCAGCTGAAGGTTCATGGCATTGTCAACAACCTTCTTGGTAACAATATTGACGGCACCTGTAAAAGCGTTGTGACCGTACACACGAGAAGCAGGGCCCTTGATAATCTCAATACGCTCAATATTTTCGAGCGAAAGCATGGCGTTCATACTATGGTGGCCTGTTTGTGCATCGTCCATTTTAATACCGTCAATCAGTAGCAAGGTCTGGTCAAAATTACCGCCCCTGATATACAAGTCGGACTGCATGCCGTTCGTCCCTCTTCTCCTGATATCTATCCCTGCCACGTTCTGAAGGAGGTCTGCTACATTCGTAGCTGATGAGCGGATAATATCGTCTGATGTGATTAGGGTAATCGTCCTGGAAGCGTTGGAAAAAGGAAGGGATATCCTATTGGAACTCACACTTACTTCTGAAAGCTTAATGGTGTCATTCTGTGCCATAACTGCGCTGCTTATTCCAATAAACAAACACAATGTTTTAAAGTTGATAGTCATTGTTTACATTGATTTTATTGGGAACAAAACTAGGTAATACAGGTAAAATAGCTGCGAAAAAAGCCATAAAAAAACGTCGGGTTTTGCCCGACGTTTTTTTTAATTATGCTTCTCCAGTTGGCCCAAAATTCATGGGAATCGGAGGATGATCATAGTCTTTAATCTCACCGTGATGCTGTTCAAATTTATGCACATTTTCTTTGAGTGCTTTGACCAGTCTTTTGGCGTGCTGTGGGGTCAGAATAATTCTCGATTTGACCTTTGCCTTGGGTTGCCCTGGCATCACACTGATAAAATCGAGGATAAATTCAGAAACAGAATGGTTGATAACTGCCAGGTTGGAATAAGTACCCTCAGCCGTTTTATCATCCAGTTCTATATTGAGCTGCCCCTCTTTGGGTGGTTTCTGATTACTCATAACTGGCCTCCATTTCTTCTTTCGGTCCCACGATAATCGTCTCGTATTGTCGCATACCGGTACCGGCAGGAATACGTTTACCAACAATTACGTTTTCCTTGAGTCCTTCAAGGGTATCAACCTTACCGCTCACCGCTGCCTCATTCAGTACCTTGGTGGTTTCCTGGAAGGAAGCTGCTGAGATAAACGATTTGGTCTGTAAAGAAGCCCTGGTGATTCCTTGCAAGATCTGCTGGGCCGTAGCCGGTTCAGCATCCCTGGCCTCTACCAGCGCCTTGTCTTCCCTGCGCAATACAGAGTTCTCATCGCGTAGCTGTCTTGGAGACACCATTTGACCTTCTTTTAGTTTATCAGAATCTCCAGCCTGAACGACAATCTTCTTTCCATAGATATTGTCATTCATCTTGATAAAGTCATTCTTGTGTACCAGTTGATTCTCTAGGAACAACGTGTCTCCGGAATCTATGATCCGTACTTTTCGCATCATCTGACGTACCACTACTTCAAAGTGCTTATCATTGATCTTAACACCCTGTAGGCGATACACTTCCTGAATTTCATTAACTAGGTATTCTTGTACCTTGGAAGGCCCTTGTATATTTAGTATATCGTTGGGGGTAATGGCCCCTTCAGAGATTGGCATACCTGCTTTGATAAAGTCATTTTCCTGTACCAGGATTTGGTTAGAAAGTTTGACCAGGTATTTTTTAATCTCTCCAATTTTGGATTCTACAATAATCTCTCGGTTTCCACGCTTGATCTTCCCAAAGGACACCACACCGTCAATTTCAGAAACCACTGCAGGATTGGAAGGATTACGCGCTTCGAACAATTCAGTTACACGTGGTAGACCCCCTGTAATATCACCGGCTTTTCCTGACTTACGCGGTATTTTTACGATGATCTTCCCAGAGGTAATCTTTTCTCCATCTTCCACAATCAGGTGGGCACCTACAGGTAAGTTGTAGGACCTGATCACCTCCCCCTTCTTGTCTTTTAACAACATGGTTGGGATGATCTTCTTATTCTTGGATTCGATGATTACTTTTTCCTGGAAGCCTGTTTGCTCATCTATCTCAACCAGGTAGTTAACCCCCTGTTCAATATTATCAAACTCGATGGTACCGGCAAACTCCGACACAATGACTCCGTTGAACGGATCCCATTTACAAACGACATCTCCTTTTTTAAGTTTCTGATTGTTTTTTACAAAAATACTAGAACCATAGGGGATGTTGTTGGTACTAAGTGTTAGGCCTGATTTCTGGTCGATAACCTTAATTTCAGAAGTTCTCGACACCACAATATCAATCGCATTCCCTTCACTGTCAGTTCCTGAAACGGTTCGTAGATCTTCAATCACAGCCTTACCAGCAAACTTGACAAGCAAACTGTTCTCTTCAGAGATGTTTCCAGCTACCCCTCCCACGTGGAAGGTTCTTAGGGTAAGCTGAGTACCCGGTTCACCAATACTTTGCGCAGCCTGGATACCAACGGCTGTACCAAGATCAACTATATCGTGGGTTGACAAATTCCAACCGTAGCATT
>JASMME010000010.1:0-14775 GCA_030748365.1 Lutibacter sp. | reverse complement strand
TACCACACCAACCGCTTCTCCTAGTTGGACCATTTTCCTGGTGGAAAGGCTCTGTCCGTAACACTTCGCACAAATACCGCGCTCGGCCTCACAGGTCAGTGCCGAACGAACGGCTACACTTTCTACCTGGGCCTGTTGGATGCGTTTGGCAATTTCCACAGAAATTTCCTCACCGGACCGCACCAATAGTTCTTCTGTAATCGGGTTGGTCACATCGTGCAAAGAAACACGGCCTTGAATACGCTCGCTGAGGGTTTCCACAATTTCGTCATTCTTTACAAGCGGACGAACATCCAAACCTCTTAGGGTACCACAATCTGTTTCGTTGACAATAACGTCTTGAGAAACATCTACCAAACGACGTGTCAGGTATCCAGCATCAGCCGTTTTAAGGGCCGTATCAGCCAAACCTTTACGGGCACCGTGGGTAGAGATAAAATACTCGAGAATGGACAAACCTTCTTTAAAGTTCGAAAGGATCGGGTTTTCGATAATTTCCCCGCCACCAGAAGTAGATTTTTTAGGTTTTGCCATCAATCCACGCATACCTGTCAACTGGCGAATCTGTTCCTTAGAACCCCTTGCACCGGAATCGAGCATCATGTAAACGGAATTGAATCCTTGCTGATCCTCACGCAAACGCTTCATCGAGAGTTCTGTCAAACGGTTGTTGGCAGATCCCCAGATATCAATTACCTGGTTATAGCGTTCTTTATTGGTAAGCATACCCATGTTATAGTTGGCTATAATGGTATCTACCTGCGCATTGGCATCGGCAATCATCTTGTGTTTCTCAGGGGGGATAATGATATCACCCAGGCTGAATGACAAGCCTCCCTGGAAGGCAAATTTATAACCCATGCTCTTGATATCATCTAAGAATTTACCCGTGGTGGGCACATCTGTAATCTTTAAAATATTACCAATGATGTCTCTTAGTGATTTTTTGTTCAATACCTCATTGACAAAACCGGCTTGTTCAGGGACTACCTCGTTAAAGAGCACCCTTCCAACCGTGGTCTTGATAAGACTGGTAACCAAGACCCCTTCTTCATTAAGGTCATTGGTTCTAACGCTGATACTAGCATTCAGGTCTACCGCTTTTTCATTGAAAGCGATGGTTACCTCTTCAGGAGAATAGAAAGTCAGCCCTTCTCCTTTTATTTCGAGTTCCGGCGTTGATTTTCTTTCCTTCGTCATATAATAGAGCCCCAGTACCATGTCTTGAGAAGGTACAGTGATAGGCGCTCCATTCGCTGGATTTAAAATATTGTGGGAAGCCAGCATCAACAACTGTGATTCCAAAATAGCTTCTGGACCTAAAGGTAGGTGTACCGCCATCTGGTCACCGTCAAAATCGGCATTAAAGGCCGTACAGACCAAGGGGTGCAATTGAATGGCCTTCCCTTCAATCAATTTTGGTTGAAATGCTTGAATACCTAGTCGGTGCAAGGTTGGTGCACGGTTTAAGAGTACGGGGTGTCCCTTGAGAACGTTCTCCAGGATATCCCATACCACCGGCTCTCTTTTATCGATGATCTTCTTGGCAGATTTAACTGTTTTAACAATCCCTCTTTCAATCAGCTTACGAATGATAAAGGGTTTGTACAACTCGGCTGCCATGTCTTTGGGCAATCCGCATTCATATAATTTCAGCTCAGGGCCTACCACAATCACCGAACGCGCGGAATAGTCGACACGCTTTCCTAAAAGGTTTTGACGGAAACGTCCCTGCTTCCCTTTTAAGGAATCTGAAAGGGATTTCAACGGACGATTGGATTCTGTTTTGACCGCAGAAGATTTACGGGTATTGTCAAACAGGGAATCGACTGATTCCTGCAGCATCCGCTTTTCGTTTCGTAAAATAACCTCTGGGGCCTTGATCTCCATCAGTCTTTTTAAGCGGTTGTTTCGTATAATTACCCTACGGTATAGATCGTTCAGGTCAGAAGTAGCAAATCTTCCTCCATCCAGCGGTACCAGGGGTCGAAGTTCAGGCGGGGTTACCGGAATGACCTTCATAATCATCCATTCGGGTCTGTTCTCCCTGTTTTTAGAAGCTTCTCTGAATGATTCTACTACGTTGAGCCTCTTTAAAGCTTCGGCTTTACGTTGCTTGGAAGTTTCTGTATTTGCTTTGTGACGCAACTCATAGGACAAGTCATCGAGGTTCAATCTATTGAACAACTCAATCAGACATTCTGCCCCCATTTTGGCGATGAATTTCTCTGGATCGGCATCATCCAAATACTGATTTTCGATGGGGAAGGTTTCCAAAATATCGAGGTATTCCTCTTCTGTCAGAAAATCCATTTTTTGCAAAGGCTCCCCTTCTGCGTTCTTGGCACCAGCAGGTTGGATTACTACATAACGTTCATAGTAGATAATCATGTCCAGCTTTTTGGAAGGCAAGCCGAGCAGGTAACCCATTTTGTTGGGCAATGATTTAAAGTACCATATATGGGCCACCGGCACTACCAGGTTGATATGACCTACCCGGTCTCTTCGCACCTTTTTCTCGGTAACCTCTACCCCACAGCGGTCACAAACAATGCCCTTGTAACGGATTCTCTTGTATTTTCCACAGGCACATTCATAATCTTTGATAGGACCGAAGATCCGCTCGCAGAACAAACCATCCCTCTCTGGTTTGTGTGTACGGTAATTGATGGTCTCAGGTTTGAGTACTTCTCCGTTCGACTTTTCTAAAATGGCCTCTGGAGAAGACAGTCCTATGGATATCTTATTAAATTTTTTTACAGTGTATTGATCGTTTTTTCTTGCCATGACAATATCTGGTATCGAATTTTATGTGTAAAAATCTGACTGGTTTCAAGCGGCCTTGAAACCAGTCAAAAAAAATTATTATTCTTCTAATCTAACGTCTAGTCCAAGCCCCTTTAGTTCATGCATTAATACATTGAACGACTCTGGCAATCCAGGCTCTGGCATGGGCTCTCCTTTGACAATAGATTCATAGGTCTTGGCCCTTCCGAGTACATCATCCGATTTAACGGTCAGGATCTCACGCAGGGTATTGGAAGCACCATAGGCCTCGAGTGCCCAAACTTCCATCTCCCCAAAACGCTGGCCTCCAAACTGGGCTTTACCGCCTAGTGGCTGTTGGGTAATCAGTGAATAAGGACCTATAGAACGGGCGTGCATCTTATCATCAATCATATGACCCAGTTTGATCATATAAATGACGCCAACAGTTGCCGGCTGGTCAAAACGTTCCCCGGTACCACCATCGTAAAGATAGGTGTGTCCATACTTGGGAACACCTGCGGTGTCCGTAATGTTATTGATCTGTTCCATAGTAGCCCCGTCAAAAATAGGCGTGGCATACTTGGTATCCATTTTCTGACCGGCCCAACCAAGAACAGTCTCATAGATTTGTCCAATATTCATTCGCGAAGGTACACCTAGGGGGTTTAACACGATGTCAACTGGTGTTCCGTCTTCGAGAAACGGCATGTCCTCTTGTCGTACGATACGGGCAACAATACCTTTGTTTCCGTGGCGTCCCGCCATCTTATCACCTACTTTTAGCTTGCGCTTTTTAGCGATGTATATCTTGGCCAATTTTAAGATTCCTGCCGGTAGCTCATCACCCACCGAAATGGTGAATTTCTCGCGACGCAGCGAACCTTGAAGGTCATTTACCTTGATCTTGTAATTGTGAACCAATTCACCAACTTGTCTGTTTATACCATCATCGGTAGTCCAAACACCTTTGGTTAGGTGGGTATAATCATCCAGGGCATTCAGCATCTTCAAGGTGAATTTCTTACCCTTTTGAAGTACTTCCTCGCCCAGGTCGTTTTGGACACCCTGAGAAGTCTTACCGGAAACCAGTTGGAACAATTTCTCAATCAACAAGGATTTCAAGTCTTCAAATTTGGCAGCGTATTCGCTTTCTAGGTTGGCAATATCAACCTTGTCTTTGGCTCTTTTAGTTTTGTCTTTTACAGCGCGTTCGAACAATTTCTTGTCGATAACAACCCCTCTCAGAGAGGGAGAAGCCTTCAAAGAAGCATCTTTTACATCACCGGCTTTGTCACCAAAAATAGCCCTTAACAGCTTTTCTTCTGGGGTTGGATCGGATTCTCCCTTGGGAGTAATCTTCCCCACGAGAATATCTCCGGGTTTCACCTCTGCACCAATACGAATCATACCATTTTCATCGAGGTCTTTGGTGGCCTCTTCAGAAACATTTGGAATGTCATTGGTCAATTCTTCTGCACCCAGTTTGGTGTCTCTCACCTCTAGGGAATACTCATCTATATGGATAGACGTAAAGATATCTTCCTTCACTACCTTTTCGGAAATAACGATTGCGTCTTCAAAATTATACCCTTTCCAAGGCATAAAGGCCACTTTCATATTCCTACCAAGGGCGAGCTCACCGTTTTGGGTTGCATAACCTTCGCAAAGAACCTGACCTTCCTCAACCCGGTCTCCTTTTTGAACGATCGGCTTTAGGTTTATGGAGGTTCCCTGGTTGGTTTTTCTAAACTTTATCAGGTTGTAGGTCTTTAGGTCAACATCAAAACTGACCAAAGATTCCTGCGCTGTTCTGTCATACTTGATCTTGATTTCATTTGCATCGACATAGACAACCTCTCCGGCGCCTTCAGCATTGATCAAAATACGAGAGTCCTTAGCAACCCTTCTTTCCAGGCCGGTTCCCACGATGGGTGATTCTGGACGCAATAGGGGAACTGCCTGACGCATCATGTTGGATCCCATCAACGCACGGTTTGCATCATCGTGCTCGAGGAATGGAATCAGCGAAGCAGAGATAGAAGCAATCTGGTTGGGTGCCACATCCATGTAGTTGATTTCTTTGGCATCTACTACCGGATAATCTGCTTCCTCACGGGCAATGACCCGTTCGTTGATAAAATTACCTTTGTCATCCAGGGGTAGGTTAGACTGGGCAAATTTCATCCCTTCCTCTTCCTCTGCACTTAAATAAGTAGGTTCCTTGGCAATATCGATTTTTCCCTCAGCAACTTCTCTGTAAGGAGTTTCAATAAAACCGAGGTTGTTTACCTTGGCAAATACTGCCAAGGAAGAAATCAGACCAATATTCGGCCCTTCAGGGGTTTCTATCGGACACAAACGACCGTAATGCGTAAAGTGTACATCCCGTACCTCAAAACCAGCTCTTTCACGAGACAGTCCACCAGGTCCCAGTGCTGATAACCTCCTTTTGTGGGTGATCTCTGCCAATGGGTTGGTCTGGTCCATGAATTGGGATAGCTGGTTGGTTCCAAAGAAAGAATTGATAACAGATGACAAGGTTTTGGCATTGATCAAGTCTATCGGCGTAAATACCTCATTGTCACGTACATTCATTCGTTCACGAATGGTACGTGCCATACGGGAAAGCCCAACACCAAACTGGCTGGCCAACTGCTCTCCAACGGTACGAACACGTCGGTTGGATAGGTGGTCAATATCATCAACCTCCGCCTTGGAATTCACCAATTTGATAAGGTTCTTGATGATGGTGATGATATCGAGTTTGGTAAGTACCTTCTCATCGATATCAACATTTAGATCTAACTTTTTATTCATCCTGTAACGACCAACTTCACCGAGGTTGTAACGTTGTTCAGAAAAGAATAGTTTATCTATGATACCCTTGGCAGTTTCAAAATCAGGTGGTTCTGCATTTCGCAACTGACGGTAGATGTGTTCCACCGCCTCTTTTTCAGAGTTGGTAGGGTCTTTTTGTAGGGTATTGTGAATGATTGCATAATCAGCAGACTGGTTGTCCTCCTTGTGCAAAAGTATGGTCTTGGAACCTGAGTCTACAATCTCTTCAATATGTTCTTTTTCAAGGATGGTATCCCTGTCCAATACGATTTCGTTTCTTTCAATCGAAACAACTTCTCCGGTATCTTCGTCAACGAAATCTTCAAACCATGTTTTAAGGACACGGGCAGCCAACTTACGGCCAAGTACCTTTTTAATACCAGTCTTGGTAACCTTTATTTCTTCAGCAAGGTTAAATATTTCAAGAATATCTTTATCACGTTCGTAACCAATGGCTCGGAACAGGGTGGTGACGGGTAATTTTTTCTTCCTGTCTATATAGGCGTACATAACGCTGTTGATATCCGTAGCAAATTCAATCCAAGATCCTTTAAACGGAATGACCCTGGCCGAATACAATTTGGTGCCATTGGCATGGAATGATTGCCCAAAAAATACACCGGGGGAACGATGTAACTGAGACACAACAACCCTTTCTGCCCCATTGATCACAAAAGTACCACTGTGGGTCATATAAGGAATTGTACCTAAATAAACATCCTGTACGATCGTTTCAAAATCTTCGTGCTCCGGGTCAGTACAATACAACTTCAGCCTTGCTTTTAGGGGAACGCTGTAGGTCAGCCCCCTTTCAATACACTCCTGTATGGAATATCTGGGCGGATCTACAAAGTAGTCTAAAAATTCTAAAACGAACTGGTTTCTGGTGTCAGTTATGGGGAAGTTATCTTGAAAAGTCCGGTAGAGACCCTCATCACTCCTTTCATCAGCCTTGGTTTTTAGCTGGAAAAAATCCTGGAAGGATTTTACCTGAATATCGAGAAAATCAGGATATTCTGTTACTAATTTAGCTGAAGCAAAGTTGATTCTATCAGTGAATTTTTTTGTTGACAATGGGAAAAAACTTTAGGTTAAAATCTATCAATTTAGTAAGAACGTATATATACGCAAAATGGTTTAGGTCTATGGAGTAACCAAAGACCTAAACCTTTATTTGTCTGGTTGAACAGTACTTAGGTAAGTTCAACCTCAGCACCGGCCTCTTCCAAGGAAGCTTTCAGGCCTTCTGCCTCATCTTTTGAAACACCTTCTTTAATAGGTGCTGGCGCGCTGTCTACAATGCCTTTCGCCTCTTTCAGTCCTAGACCAGTCAATTCCTTGACCAATTTAACCACTGCTAGTTTAGAGCCTCCTGCGGCTTTTAGGACAACGTTAAATTCAGTTTTTTCTTCAGCTGCTGCGGCTTCACCTCCTGCAGCTGGACCTGCAACTGCTACGGCGGCGGCGGCTGGTTCAATACCGTATTCTTCTTTTAGAATATCAGCTAACTCGTTTACTTCTTTTACTGTTAAGTTAACAAGTTGTTCTGCGAAATCTTTTAATTCTGCCATTTCTCGTTTGTTTAAATTTGTTTTATATTAGTTTATTAGTGCGCTATTTATTTTTCTGATAGGGTCTTCAGGATTCCGGACAATTTACCACCCCCTGATTGCAACGCTGAAACAACGTTCTTCGCAGGTGACTGTAACAGACCGATAATCTCTCCGATCATTTCCTCTTTGGACTTGATGTTTGCAAGCGTCTCTAATTGGTCATCTCCAATGTAGATAGCTTCTTCAACAAAGGCGCCCTTAAGGACTGGTTTATCAGACTTTTTACGAAATTCTTTGATCAATTTTGCCGGAGCATTACCTGTTTCAGACAACATGATCGAAGTATTTCCCTTCAGGGTAGAAGGCAAGTCTCCAAAATCTTTATCAGATTTTTCCATTGCTTTGCCAAGCAAGGTGTTCTTAACAACTGCCAGTTTGATATTGGCTTTGAAACAGGCCCTCCTTAAATTAGAGGTATCCAAAGCGTTCAATCCTGATATATCAGCCAAATAGATAATGTTCTCTTCGGTTAACTGTGATGTTAAAGCTTCTATTACTTGTGATTTTTCTTCTCTCGTCATAATGTGTGCGTGTTAACTGTACTTAAACCGATTTGAATTCAATACCTATACTAGGACTCATGGTACTGGACATAAAAATACTCTTGATATACGTTCCCTTGGCAGCGGTTGGTTTTAGCTTGATCAAAGTCTGTAAAAGCTCGTTGGCATTGTCCGCAATTTTATCAGCATCAAAAGATGCTTTGCCAATGGCGGCGTGTACAATACCTGTCTTATCAACCTTGAAATCTATCTTACCCGCTTTGACATCTTTGACCGCTTTTGCCACGTCCATGGTTACGGTACCTGTCTTAGGATTTGGCATCAAACCTCTCGGGCCCAAAACACGTCCTAAAGGACCTAATTTACCCATAACACTAGGCATGGTAACAATCACGTCAACATCTGTCCATCCTCCTTTAATCTTTTGGAGGTACTCATCCAATCCGACGTAGTCTGCACCAGCCTCTTTGGCTGCTGCTTCTTTATCTGGAGTGACCAGGGCCAACACCTTCACATCTTTACCGGTTCCGTGAGGTAGGGTAACTACCCCTCTAACCATTTGATTTGCCTTACGAGGATCAACTCCTAATCTAACAGCCAGATCAATAGATGCATCAAAATTTACAGTCGTAATCTCTTTTACCAAAGCGGAAGCTTCTGTCACTGTATAGGTTTGACTCTTGTCAACCTTTGCAACGGACTCCTGTTGCTTTTTAGTTAATTTTGCCATTTCTGAATAACTGTTTTATTGTTTTACGGGAGCTTTACCCTTAACTTTAATACCCATAGACCTTGCTGTACCAGCCATCATCAACATCGCAGACTCAACTGTAAATGCATTGAGGTCGGGCATCTTATCTTCAGCAATCGTCTTCAACTGGTCCCAGGTAACGGTAGCTACCTTGTTTCGGTTAGGCTCTCCAGAGCCTTTTTTAACCTTGGCTGCTTCTAGTATTTGTACCGCTGCTGGAGGCGTCTTAACAACAAATTCAAATGATTTGTCCTTAAAAACGGTAATTGCTACAGGTAAAACCTTGCCTTGTTTATCCTGGGTCCTGGCATTGAACTGCTTACAGAACTCCATGATATTAACACCGGCAGCACCCAACGCAGGTCCAACTGGAGGTGAGGGATTTGCCGCACCGCCACGAACTTGTAGTTTTACTACCTTACTTATTTCTTTTGCCATTATTAAATGTTTAGTTAGATACTACATTCTTAAGTTGGAAGCCAGAATGCACCATCAAATATCTATGTAACAATTATGAAATTTTCTCTACTTGCATATAGCTCAGTTCCAATGGTGTTTTTCTTCCGAAAATCTTTACCATCACTTCTAGCTTTCTTTTTTCTTCATTGACTTTTTCAATGATACCGTCAAAACCGTTAAACGGTCCATCAATTACCTTTACCGTCTCTCCAAATACATACGGTATCACCACATTGTCAATCTGTAAAGACAGCTCATCTACCTTGCCGAGCATACGGTTGATCTCTGACTTTCTCATCGGTACAGGATCTCCTCCTTTTACCTCTCCTAAAAAGCCAATAACACCCGGTACTGCTTTGATGATATGAGGCATCTCACCGCTGAGGTTTGCTTCTATCATCACATAGCCCGGAAAATATACGCGCTCTTTGTGTACCTTTTTACCGTTACGAACCTGAATTACCTTTTCGGTCGGTACCAATACCGTTTCCACATAATCTCCCAATCCCAAACGTACACTCTCGTTCTCAATATAGGTTGTCACCTTATTCTCTTGTCCGCCTATCGCTCGGATTACGTACCATTTTTTTACAGATTCAGCCATAACAAACGTTTATTAAAATAGTTCGAAGTACTTGGTCAGACCTGATTGGAAGAACTTATCAACCAAAAAAACTGCCAAGGCAAATATCACTGTAAAAATAGCCACGACAACCGTCGACTTCTGAACCTCCTGCCAGGAAATCCATGAAACTTTGTTGCGCAACTCTTCAAAAGAGTCTCTTATATACGTTATAAAATTCATTCTGTTGTCTATTTGGCACGGGTGGAGAGACTCGAACTCCCGACACCTGGTTTTGGAGACCAGTGCTCTACCAACTGAGCTACACCCGTAAAGAAAGGTGCTTCCCCAAAAAGAAGCACCTGTACTTTAAGTGATATCTAAGGTGTGCTGTTTAGTCTAGCATTTCTGTTACCTGACCTGCACCTACTGTTCTACCACCCTCACGGATAGCGAAACGCAAACCAACACTCAATGCAATTGGCTGGTGTAGATCTACAGTAATGGTAAGGTTATCACCAGGCATCACCATCTCAACACCGCTTGGCAGGTTGATGGTACCTGTTACATCCGTTGTTCTAACGTAGAATTGTGGACGGTAATTGTTGTGGAATGGCGTATGACGGCCTCCTTCTTCTTTTTTAAGGATATAAACCTCTGCTTTGAATTTAGCATGGGGCGTTACAGAACCAGGCTTACAGATTACCATACCTCTTTTGATCTCATCCTTGTCGATACCTCTCAATAGAATTCCAACGTTGTCACCGGCTTCTCCTCTGTCAAGGATCTTACGGAACATCTCAACTCCAGTAATGGTAGATGTTAGTTTTTCTGCACCCATACCGATGATGTCTACAGCGTCACCCGTATTGGCAACACCTGTTTCAATACGACCGGTGGCAACAGTACCACGACCTGTAATTGAGAATACATCTTCAATAGGCATTAGGAAATCCTTCTCTACATCACGCTTAGGTAGCTCAATCCAAGTATCAACAGCATCCATCAGTTCCATGATTTTCTCTACCCACTTAGGCTCTTTGTTAAGACCACCCAAGGCAGAACCTTGAACTACAGGTGTGTTATCACCATCATAGTCATAGAAAGACAATAGGTCTCTGATTTCCATTTCAACAAGCTCTAGCAACTCTTCATCATCAACCATATCCACTTTGTTCATGAATACGACCAATCTTGGAATACCTACCTGTCTTCCCAATAGAATGTGCTCCCTAGTTTGGGGCATAGGACCATCAGTAGCAGCTACCACGATGATAGCACCGTCCATCTGGGCAGCACCTGTTACCATGTTCTTTACATAATCCGCGTGACCTGGACAGTCAACGTGTGCGTAGTGACGATTTGCCGTTTGGTATTCAACGTGTGCAGTGTTGATAGTAATACCTCTTTCCTTCTCTTCAGGGGCATTGTCAATTTGGTCGAAGTCTTTTACTTCAGACAGACCCTTATCTGCCAATACAACTGTAATAGCAGCTGTTAGGGTAGTTTTACCGTGGTCAACGTGTCCAATAGTACCAATGTTCAAATGGGGTTTGGAACGATCAAAGGTTTCTTTTGCCATGTTATTAAATTTTAATTTTTAAATCTTAGTTATATATAGTGTTACATTTAATTCTATACTAATTGAGCCAATGACGGGATTTGAACCCGTGACCTCTTCCTTACCAAGGAAACGCTCTACCCCTGAGCTACACCGGCCTAAAAAGAGCGGGAGACCGGGCTCGAACCGGCGACAATCAGCTTGGAAGGCTGAAGCTCTACCAACTGAGCTACTCCCGCAATATTTCTTTACCTGCACCGGCAAGCGCTTAACACCTACCTGTGACCTGTCAATGTGGTGAGAGGAGGATTCGAACCTCCGAAGCAATAATGCAGCAGATTTACAGTCTGCCCTCGTTGGCCACTTGAGTATCTCACCATATACGTTTCAAAGAACCGAGCCGATAGAGGGACTCGAACCCACGACCTGCTGATTACAAATCAGCTGCTCTAGCCAGCTGAGCTATATCGGCCTAAACTCCACAAAAGAAGTCCGCTATTTCTAACGGACTGCAAATGTATTAAAGTTTTTATTTTTAAACAAACCTTTTAAAGGTATTTTTTATTTTTTACCGTGCGCTTGCTTTTTCCTTTTTTTTGACCAGCTGACGTTTCAGTGAATCCACCGACAACACAACGCCTTCCTCGAATGTTTTACACTGTTTGCCGACGAGGAAATCATTGCCCGGAACAGCCAATTTCACCTCTATTTCCTTGTTCTCTTTTTCACGGGTCCGTTGCACCTTCAAAAACACTTCTGCACCGACAATTTTATCGTAATACTTCTCCATTTGACTCACTTTTTTCTGAATAAATTCAACAAGGCTTTTGTCTGCTTTAAAATTGACAGACTGAACAATTACTTTCATCATATTTATTTTTTAGAACTCCTCGGATGAGCTCGGTTATATACTTCTTTCAATGTACCCATACTGCTATGGGTATACACCTGGGTAGATGCCAGGCTGGCATGACCTAGTAAGGCTTTGACAGCATTAAGGTCAGCCCCTTCATTCAAGAGATGGGTCGCAAAGGAATGCCTGATAATATGAGGGCTCTTTTTCACTTTGGAGGACACCCTACTAAAATAGGTATTTACAACTCTATAAACAAGTGTTTCGTAAATTTTTTTACCTTTTTTAGTGAGCAACAAGTTGGGAGCACAGACAGGCAGACCAGCACGTAATTTTAAGTACTTGCCTATGGTATGTTGCACTGGCTTTAGCAAAGGAAGATACCTTTCCTTATTCCTTTTACCGAGCACCTTGATCGTTTCGTTGGCCAGGTCAACTTGGCTGAGTTTGATATTGATCAGTTCACTTCTTCTCAGACCGGTCGAATACAGGAGTTCTACGATCAGCTTGTTTCGGATTGCATCAAAACCACTGTCTGTATCCATCAGCTCAAAAACAGCCTTCATTTCCTTGTCAGAAAAGGGTATCTGCACCTTTTTGGCAACCTTTAAAGGATGGTGGTGTAGCAAAGGGCTTTGCTTGATACATTCAATTTTTTGAAGGAATTTATAGTACGATCGTAAAGAAGAAATCTTTCGGTTGATTGTTCGGTTGGAAATACCGCTATGTACCATGGAGACGACCCAATGTCTAATCTGCCCATAAGAGACCCCTTCAATATCGGACAAGTCAAATTCGCTGACACAAAAACGACTGAAGGAATTCAGGTCATTCTTATAAGCCAACACGGTATGGGAAGCGTACTTCTTTTCCTGGGATATATAGTTGAGAAAGGATGTAATGGGCATAAAAAAACCGTTGGTACACAAAGATACGCATTGTTCTTTGCAATTACCAACGGTTTGGATCGTTTTGGGTATTTTCTAACCCTGCTCTTCTGCAGTTCTAATCTGCTGAATGTATTTTGCCTTGATCACCTGTGCTCTTCTAGATACAGATGGCTTTACGAACTGCTTACGCGAACGTAGGTTTCTCATGGTCTTGGTCCTGTCAAACTTTCGCTTATAGCGTTTCAGGGCCCTGTCAATATTCTCTCCGTCCTTAACTGGTATGATTAACATAGTGTTGCACCTCCTTTCAACATATCTCTTTTAATGGTTATTTGGAGTGCAAATGTACCACTATTTTTCGGACGCACAAGTGCAGGAAAGAATTTTATTAGAAACGAAGGGCGGTAAGGGAAGTTCCAGCTTTATGAGTCTTTCAAACCTTTGGGTTTATAGGTTTTATTATCAATCAGTATCTTCGCGATGATCTCCCTGAGAATCTCAGAGGTGCCACCGCCAATAGGTCCCAGTCTGCTGTCTCTAAACATACGTGCAAGTGGATAATCTTCCATATAGCCATAACCACCCAATAACTGCAAGCATTCATTGATTATCTTATCAGCAATCTTCGTAGACATCAGTTTGGACATACTCGCTTCCTTGACCAAGTACTCCCCTTTGTCCATCCTTTGAACGATATTGTAATTGAAGGCTTTGCACATCTCGAGTTCACTGGCCAGATCGGCAACCTTGTGACGCAGTGCCTGGAAGCGATCAATTGTTTTTCCAAAAGCTTTTCTTTCAGACATGTATTGAAGGGTGTATTCAAGGGCATAGGCAGCCCTGGCATGTGCGTTGACGCCCATGACCATTCTTTCCAGGGAAAAATGTTGGAGTATATACCCAAAACCATCGCCTTCTGTTCCCAATAAGTTGCCGGCAGGTACCACTACATTATCAAAGGCAATCTCAGCGGTATCAGAGGCCTTCCAGCCTAATTTTTTCAGGGGGGATGCGGTAATCCCGGGCATGGTGCGGTCGAGCACAAACAGGCTGATGCCCGCGTCATCAGTTACTGGATGGTTTTTGGCGGCAACAATCAGGTAATCAGCGTATACCCCATTGGTTATAAAGGTTTTGGAACCATTCAGAACATAATTATTCCCTTTCCTGGTGGCAGTGGTTCGCATACCAGCCACATCCGATCCTGCAAAAGGTTCTGTCACACAGAGACAACCGACCTTGGTTCCCTGTATACCCGGTACAAGATAGGCCTCCTTAATCTCCTTACTTCCCTCTTTTTCGAGGTGCACCAGTGACAAATAGGCATGGGCCCACATGGCCGCAGCAAAACCTCCTGAATTGATTCTTTGCAATTCCTCTAGAAATACCACAGAATAAAAAAGGTCCAGATTCATACCTCCATAGGCCTCCGGGTACTGTAGACCAAAGTAACCCATCTCTCCAAACTTTTTGAAAACAGCCCGGTCAATACAGCCCGACGCTTCCCAGCTATCAATGTGGGGTACGACTTCCTTTTGCAAAAAAGCCCGAAGGCTCTGCCTGAATATCTCGTGCTCTTCTGTAAAATAAGAACTGTTCATCTAAGCGTTGTTACTTGATTCGTACTATCTATTTTGCCTCCAAATATAGGGCAATTCTGTCAAACTTATCTCGGGGAAATCCCTTAATTTTCTTCAAAGCTTCAAGGGACTGGATCTCAGCTACTTCTTCCCGGTATTCCAGTATTTTTTTCGTGAGTTTATAATCGATATATACCACCGCCAACAATTCTTTGAAACTGGCTTCATTGACATTTATTTTATCAATGACCGGGGCTTGTTTTACCTTAAAATACCGAAGGATGCGGGTCGCTAGCTTTGGATCGAGGTACCAGACCTCTAAAAGCTGTTCATCCAGGCTAAAACCCTGCAATTTAGCCCTGTACTTTACAATCCTTGCTGCTAATTTCTCTCCCA
>JASMME010000109.1 GCA_030748365.1 Lutibacter sp. | reverse complement strand
GACCCCAGGTATGGTAGAGAACTCATGCTCAATACCATTGATGCGAAGAGAGGTTATTGCAAAACCTTCAAGAGAAGATAACAATACTCTCCTTAAAGCATTCCCTATGGTTAAACCAAATCCTGGTTCTAAAGGTCTGAACTCGAACCTACCCTGAAAGTCGGTAGAATCGACCATAATTACCTTATCGGGCTTCTGAAAATTTAAAATGGCCATAATTGAATTGTTATCTTTAATATTATTTCGAGTACAACTCGACGATTAACTGTTCTTTAATGTTTTCCGGAATTTGGATACGCTCCGGCACACTGACGTAGTTTCCTTCCATTTTATCTGCATTCCAGGAAATCCACTCGTACACATCACTGCGGTTTGCCAAAGATGCTTCAATAGCTTCCAGTGATTTAGATTTTTCTCTAACAGCCACCACATCGCCGGCCTTTAAAGAATAGGACGGTATGTTTACGATAGATCCGTTTACCGTAATATGACGGTGTGAAACCAGCTGACGGGCAGCTGGACGGCTGGAAGCAATACCGAGTCGGTATACGACATTGTCTAATCTGGACTCGCATAACTGTAACAATATCTCACCGGTAATACCTTTGCTACTGGATGCTTTTTTAAATAGATTGGCAAATTGTCTTTCTAAGATACCGTAGGTATACTTTGCCTTTTGTTTTTCTGCCAACTGTATTGCATATTCGGATTTCTTTCCTCTACGCTTGTTCGCTCCGTGTTGTCCTGGAGGATAATTTCTTTTTTCAAAAGATTTATCATCTCCAAAAATTGCCTCACTAAATTTTCGTGCAATTTTAGTTTTTGGTCCTGTATATCTTGCCATTTGTTTTTATTATTTGACAGGGATTATGAATTAAGGCTATATCCTCCGATAATCTAACTCCTGCCGGTTAACATTTATTATTATACTCTTCTTCTTTTAGGAGGTCTACATCCATTGTGTGGCAATGGGGTCACATCGATGATCTCAGTAACTTCTATACCAGCATTGTGAAGGGTCCTCATGGCTGATTCCCGGCCGTTACCGGGGCCTTTTACGTATACCTTTACTTTTCTCATACCGGCTTCATGCGCCACTTTAGCACAGTCTTCGGCGGCCAACTGGGCAGCGTAGGGGGTATTCTTCTTGGAGCCCCTGAATCCCATTTTCCCGGCAGATGACCAGGAAATCACATCTCCCTTTTTGTTGGTTAAGGATATGATGATATTGTTGAATGAAGCGGTGATATGCGCTTCACCAACTGCCTCCACAATAACTTTGCGTTTTTTTGAACTTGATTTCGCCATTATTCTTCGTTATTATTTAGTTGCCTTCTTTTTATTCGCGACCGTCTTTCTCTTACCTTTACGGGTTCTCGAATTGTTTTTGGTTCTCTGCCCTCTCAAAGGCAATCCAGCTCTGTGACGAATCCCGCGATAACAACCAATGTCCATCAAACGTTTTACATTCAACTGGATTTCTGATCGCAACTCACCTTCAATCACAAAGTTTCCGACCTGCTCTCTAATGTCGTGGATCTGTGCATCTGTCCAATCCTGGACCTTGATACCCTCGTCAACCTTTGCTGCTGCTAAAATTTGTTTAGCACTACTTTTTCCAATTCCAAAAATGTAGGTCAATGCAATAACCCCTCGTTTATTTTTAGGAATATCAATACCTGCTATTCTTGCCATAATTATCCTTGTCTTTGTTTAAATCTAGGATTCTTTTTATTGATTACATATAATCTGCCTTTTCTACGCACAATCTTGCACTCGGCACTTCTTTTCTTTACGGATGCTCTAACTTTCATCGGTTTGTCCTTTAATATCTGTAAGTAATTCTTGCTTTGGTTAAATCGTAAGGGCTCATTTCCAACTTTACTTTGTCTCCGGGTAACAATTTGATATAATGCATACGCATCTTACCAGAGATATGTGCGGTTACGATGTGACCATTCTCTAACTCTACCCGAAACATTGCATTGGACAACGCTTCTGTAATTGTTCCGTCTTGTTGTATTGCCGGTTGTTTTGCCATTACGCTATCGGTTTTCTTTTGGTTCCCTTTTTCATCAAACCGTCATAATGTCGGTTCAACAAATGTGAATTGATTTGTTGTATGGTATCAATGGCCACACCCACCATAATCAACAGGGAAGTTCCCCCGTAAAACAGGGCCCAAGATTGGGTCATTCCAATTTTTACAACCAATGCCGGTAATACGGCAACTGCTGCCAAAAACAGTGAACCTGGAAAAGTAATCAGCGACAAAACCCTGTCGAGCAGTTCAGCTGTGTCTTTCCCGGGTCTGATACCGGGTATAAAACCACCACTTCTTTTCAGATCGTCTGCCATTTTATTGGTAGGAATGGTAATGGCCGTGTAAAAATAACTAAATACGATGATCAATACAGCGAATAGTACATTGTACCACAGGCCAAACATATTTGAAAATTCAATACCCATGGCCTTGATAACCTCGTTCTCTGAACCTGCCATTAAGCCTGGGGCAAACATAATTGCCTGGGCAAAGATAATGGGCATAACACCAGATGAATTCAATTTCAAGGGCAGGTAATCCCGTACACCTGAGACATTTCGTATGTTTCCTCCCACTGTTTTTCTAGCGTATTGTACTGCGATCTTGCGTACTGCAGTGACCAAGTACACACAGGTTAAAATAACCAGGAGCCAGAGTATCACTTCAATCAGAATCATAAAGGCACCTCCGTTGGAAGCCTCCAGTTTGGAAGCCACTTCCTGTAGAAAGGATTCCGGGAAACGCGCGATGATACCAATCATAATCAACAAAGAAATACCGTTGCCAATACCTTTGTCGGTGATCTTTTCTCCCAACCACATGGCAAAGATGGTACCCGCCGTTAAAATAACCATTGCGCTTATCCAAAACATTGCCCCACTGATATAGAAAGCAGAAGATGGAATTAGCTGATAGATATTGGTTATATAGGCAGGGCCTTGTACCATGGTGATACCAATGGTCAACCAACGGGTAATCTGCGTAATTTTCTTTCTACCGCTTTCACCATCCTTTTGCAGTTTCTGCAAGTAAGGTACGGCAATGGTCATCAACTGCACTACAATGGATGCTGATATATAGGGCATGATACCCAGGGCCACAATAGAGGCCTGTGCAAAAGCACCACCAGTAAACATATCGAGTAAGCCAAGAATACCACCGCCACTGGTCTGATTCTTAAGCGCTGCCTGGGCAGCCGTAATATCAATACCTGGTAGAGGCACTTGCGCAGCCAATCGGTAAATAGCCATAAAACCAAGTGTCAACAGAATCTTGTTCTTCAACTCATCTATTGCCCAGATGTCTTTAATGGTTTGAATAAAGTTTCTCATCTATAGTGGTTGTTATAGGGTTGTTGCGGTTCCGCCAGCCTTTTCAATAGCAGCCTTCGCCGAGGCGGTAAATTTATGCACTGTAATAGTCAATGCTGCTTTTAACGCGCCATCTCCCAATATTTTCACCAAATCATTTCTGCGTGCAAGGCGATTTTCTACCAAAATGTCTAAGGTTACCGTATCTGTGATCTTTTTACAATCAACCAATTCCTGCAATTTGTGTAGGTTGATTCCCACATATTCCTTTCGGTTGATGTTTTTGAAGCCAAATTTAGGCACCCTTCTTTGCAAGGGCATCTGTCCACCTTCAAAACCAACTTTTCTGGAATATCCAGAACGTGATTTTGCACCTTTATGACCTCTGGTAGCGGTGCCT
Organism: Lutibacter sp.; assembly: GCA_030748365.1. Lineage (GTDB taxonomy): Bacteria > Bacteroidota > Bacteroidia > Flavobacteriales > Flavobacteriaceae > Lutibacter. The sequence continues at coordinate 1,575 of JASMME010000109.1, read as the reverse complement.
CCTTTACCGGAACCCTGTCCTCTTCCCACACGCTTACCTTGCGTTTTAACTGAACCTTTTGCAGGTTGTAAGTTATGTAGTGTCATGTTTTTATATAATGTTATTTAATCTCTTCTACAGAAACTAAGTGTTTGACTTTGTTTACCATTCCAAGGATCGTAGGCGTTGCCTCCTGATCTACCGTCTGGTCTATCTTCCGTAATCCAAGGGCTTCCAGGGTTGCTTTCTGTCTTTGAGGACGTCTTATGCTACTTCTAACTTGTGTGATTCTAATTTTTGCCATTGCTCCCTGTTTTATCCTTTAAATACTTTTTGTAAAGAAATACCTCTTTCCTGGGCCACCATAGATGCGCTGCGTAGCTGCAACAATGCATCAAAAGTAGCTTTCACCACGTTGTGTGGATTAGAGGAACCTTGTGATTTAGACAGTACATCGTGTATACCGACAGATTCTAGTACCGCACGAACGGCACCCCCGGCGATGACACCGGTACCGTGAGAGGCCGGCTTTAGGAATACCCTGGCACCTCCAAACTTACCTTTTTGCTCATGAGGCAAGGTTTGCTTGATGATCGGAATCCTTACCAAGTTCTTCTTTGCATCTTCAATGGCTTTTGCAATGGCAGAAGCGACATCCTTGGATTTTCCCAAACCATGGCCTACGACGCCATTGCCATCTCCAACGACCACGATGGCCGAAAAACCAAAGGCCCTACCACCCTTCGTTACCTTGGTGACACGCTGTACGCCCACTAAATGATCTTGTAGTTCTAACCCGCTAGGTTTAACTCTTTCTACGTTGGTGTATTTGTGATACATAATTTATTAAAATTTTAAACCTGCTTCTCTGGCAGCGTCTGCAAGGGCTTTTACCCTGCCGTGATACAAAAATCCATTTCTGTCAAAGGCAGCCGTTTCAATACCGGCAGTCTTTGCTTTTTCTGCGATGGCCGCACCTACCAGTTTGGCTACTTCTAACTTGGTGCCGGTAGCTGCGATCTCTTTGTCTCTGGAGGAGGCAGCTGCCAAGGTCACCCCAGCGTGATCATCGACCAACTGTGCATAAATTTCTTTGTTACTTCTAAATACCGACAGTCTGGGTTTGGTGGCCGTACCACTGACGATCTTCCTGATTCTGTGCTTAATTCTTTGTCTTCTTTCAAGCTTTGATAATGCCATAATACTGATAATTTATTATGCAGATTTACCTGCTTTCCTTCTTAGTTCTTCTCCTACAAACTTCACACCTTTCCCTTTGTATGGCTCAGGCTTGCGGAACGATCGAATCTTTGCTGCGATGGCCCCAACGAGCTGCTTGTCATGTGAAATTAATTTTACAATGGGATTTTTACCCTTTTCGGAGATGGTCTCTACCTTTACCTCAGGGGCAATTTCCAAAACAATATTGTGAGAATAACCCAGTGCCAGGTCTAATACCTGTCCCTGGTTGCTGGCTCTGTATCCAACCCCCACGAGTTCCAATTCTTTGGTCCAACCCTTGGTAACGCCATCAATCATATTACTGATTAGGGCCCTGTACAGGCCGTGTTTGGCCTTGTGGCTTTTACTTTCAGA
>JASMME010000108.1 GCA_030748365.1 Lutibacter sp. | reverse complement strand
ATACCCTTGGATAATTGAATTATTCTTATTATTATTTGATAAATATGTATTTTTTTTATCATTTATGCGATTTTACTTCATAATTTTCAAATAACAGCTAAAAACCCTACCTTTGTAGAGAGAACAGAATATCGATATGCCTGTACAATCCACTTATAAAAAAACACCGCCACTGTCCTTTGAAGAATTCAAAAAAGAAGTGTTGCAAGACTATAAAACAGCTGTAATCAGTCGTGAGTGTAGTATTCTTGGACGTAGAGAAGTACTTACAGGTAAGGCCAAATTTGGCATTTTTGGTGATGGCAAGGAAATCCCTCAGCTGGCCATGGCCAAGGCTTTTAAAAAAGGTGATTTTAGATCGGGCTACTACCGAGATCAGACCTTTATGATGGCCATTGGAGAACTGACCCCCCAACAATTATTTGCGGGCTTGTATGCCCATCCAGATATCGAGGTAGACCCCATGTCTGCAGGCAGGCAGATGGGCGGTCATTTTACTACCCATAGCTTGGATAAAAACGGCGTATTCAAAAACTTAACCGAACAATATAATTCGAGTTGTGACATCTCGCCCACTGCTTCGCAAATGCCCCGTATGCTAGGGATAGCCCAAGCATCGCGTGTGTACAGAGAATTGCCGGTGTCTGACAAAAAAAAGTTCTCTAACAACGGCAATGAAATTTCCTGGGGAACCATCGGAAATGCCAGCACTTCAGAAGGCTTGTTCTTTGAAACAATCAATGCTGCCGGGGTCTTACAGGTTCCTATGATTATCAGTGTATGGGACGATGAATACGGTATCTCCGTACCCGCCAAATACCAAACTACCAAAGAGAATATTTCTGAAATATTAAAAGGGTTTCAGCGCGATGAAAATAACAAAGGCTATGAAATACTAACTGTTGAGGGCTGGGATTACCCTCAGCTGATTAGCAGCTACCACAAGGCAGCTGATATCGCCAGGGAGGAACACATCCCTGTACTGATCCACGTAAAAGAACTGACACAACCCCTAGGACATTCCACCTCTGGCTCCCATGAACGCTATAAATCAAAAGAGCGGTTATTGTGGGAAAAGCAACATGACTGCATTGCTAAAATGCGCGACTGGATCATCGAATTTGAATTGAAGGATGACCAAGGCAACGCATGTCGGTTTGTCGAAAGTGAAGAGACACTGATTCAATTGGAGACAGCCGCTAAAAAAGAAGTCATTCAGGCCAAAAAAAATGCCTGGAATGCTTTTTTGAACCCCATCAAAGAAGACAAGAAACAGCTACTGCTACTGCTAGACGGCCTCGTTGAAAAAAGCGATGAAGGTGTCTTTATACTTAGACTGAAGGAAGGGCTTTCCGAAATTACAGAACCCTTTAGAAAAGACCTACTGGAAACCGCCCGCAAAGCGGTGGTTTACGTCCGCAATGAAAAATCTCCTGAAAAAACACGCTTACAGCAGTGGATCAGGCAATACCGGGAAACAACACAGTCCAAATACAGCAGTCATTTGTACAATGAGGAGGGCAGAAAAGCAAGCGATGTTGAAGAAATACTCCCTACTTATTCGGAAGACTCCGAGTGGGTGGACGGCAGGATTATCCTCAAGGATAATTTTTTCACCCTCTTTGAGAAGTATGATACGCTGATGATCTTTGGGGAAGATTCCGGAAAGATTGGGGATGTAAACCAGGGACTGGTTGGTTTACAGGAACGGTTTGGAGAAGTACGGGTATCAGATACAGGAATCAGAGAAGCTACCATTATTGGACAAGGGATAGGATTGGCCCTGAGGGGCCTGAGACCCATTGCCGAGATTCAATACCTTGACTACCTGCTCTACGGTCTCCAAATTATGAGTGATGACCTCTCTACCCTGCACTACCGAACAGCAGGAAAGCAACAAGCACCACTGATTGTTAGAACCCGCGGACACCGACTAGAAGGTATCTGGCATTCCGGCTCTCCCATGGGGGGGATTGTTCACCTGCTAAGAGGAATGAACATCTTGGTTCCTCGGAACATGACCAAAGCGGCTGGATTCTACAATACCTTACTGGAAGCTGACGAACCAGCACTGATTGTAGAAAACCTTAACGGGTACCGTCTCAAGGAAAAAATACCTTCCAACCTGGGCACTTTCAAAACCCCTGTAGGGGTGGTAGAAACCATCCGAGAAGGAAATGACATTACCGTACTTTCTTATGGATCGACCCTAAAAATCGTAGAAGAAAGCGTGTTGCAGTTACAAGAGGTGGGGATTGACATTGAGATCATCGATGCCCAATCATTGCTTCCTTTCGACCTAGGTCATGAAGTAGTCAAAAGCATCGAGAAAACAAACCGGCTGATTGTCATCGATGAAGATGTGCCAGGAGGGGCTTCTGCCTACCTGTTGCACAAAGTTTTAGAGGAGCAATCGGCGTATCGTTTCCTAGATAGTCAACCAGTCACACTGACCGCCAAACCACACAGACCGGCCTATGGGAGTGACGGGGATTACTTTTCCAAGCCCAATGCAGAAGACATCTTTGAGGCCATCTACACCATCATGCAAGAGGCCGATCCTATACAGTATCCTACCTTGTATTAACAGGGAGCTGGGGGGCTTTAATTGCTAGGCGATCAACAAGCAAGCAGCAAAATACCACTTTTTATTTATCAAGCCTTTTTACGTAGACCGCTGTAATTTTGGAGGAATGTACTTGTAGCATCTTAAATTGCACCTGGCCAATCACAATGATCTCATCCTCAACCGGAATATCCTCATTGTGATAGACGATATAACCTCCCAGGGTCTCATAGGCCTCATTTTCTTCGAAGTTTAGCTGATACGTTTCATTCAAATAATCCAACTCCAATCGTGCTGAAAATTCAAATTCCCTGTCGTTGATCTTTTTTTCCAACAACTGGACTGTATCGTGCTCATCCACAATCTCACCAAAAAGCTCTTCCACAATATCTTCTACGGTAATCATCCCGGAAGTACCCCCAAATTCATCCAATACCACAGACAAACTCTTTTTCTTTTTGATCAGTATGTTCAGTACATTGTTGATCATCATACTCTCAGGAACAAATTCAACTGGTAGTAATATGGCACGGATATTCCTGGGTTTTTTAAACAGCTCAAACGCATGTACATAGCCCAAAATATCGTCTAAGGAATTCCTATACACAACAATCTTAGAATAGCCAGTCTCCACAAACAACTTTTTTAGATTGCTGATCGATTCGTTGATATCGACAGCCACCATTTCGATCCTGGGAATCATAATCTCCCTGGATTTTACGTTTTCGAACTCCAAGGCATTCTGAAAGATTTGTATTTCTGAATCAACTTCCTCTATGTCTTTGGCATTTTCGAGTTGTTCTGTGATATAGTTCCCTAGCTCTTCCTTACTGAATTCGGTTTGCACTGCATTTTTGGTACTGTTAAAAAATATTTTTAATAAGTAGTCCGAAATGGTGGTGATTCCTTCAGATAATAAATAAAAGATCAGGTAAAACAGGTAGGCAGGTAAAGCGAAAAACCGTAGCATTTCGTTGGCATAAATCCTAAAAATTGCTTTTGGTATAAACTCTGCAATCAGCAGGATGATAAGGGTGGAAATAAGCGTTTGAAGCAACAGGATCGAAAATTCGTTTAGGAAAGAAATAGGCAATAATTGAACAGTCAATTTTCCCATAAAAAAACTGTAGACCACCACAGCGATATTATTACCTACCAACATGGTCGTGAAAAATTTCGAGGGATTGGCAGTAAATTTAGCCAATATCTTAGCTGAAAAGCCTTCTTTCTTCTTTTCAAGTTCCATTTGAAACTTATTCGCTGCAACATAAGCAATCTCCATCCCCGAGAAAAATGCAGAGAACAATACGGACACTATTATAACAATTATTTCGAATTCCACCTATCTACCGGTTCTATTTTCCATTCGTTTTCTAAAGCGCTTTTTAAATAGGTACATCGCGATGGCAAGCACCGTAAAAAAAGCAGTCAACCAGGATTTTTGAGGATCAGTTTGCCAATTCAATACGGTTTCCACCGCAAAAACCACTGCAATCAGCAGGTATCCATATTCGATAATTTTAAGTCCTTTTTTCATCTGACATCTATTATTATATTAAATTAGAAAACCACTTATTCTGTTACTTCTAATACACCGCGTTGGTTTTTAACCCACCACTGTTCAAGTTGCTCAGAAGCTTCAAATCCTATCCCAGACAGGGTATCTGTCGGGGTATAAAAAGTGAATTCCCTTTCTGTAAAGAAATACTGTGTTCGTTGGTCCCAAAAGAGCTGATTTGTTTCCAGCCTGTACGCTTGGGCATGGTTGTAAATGACTACGTTTTGCTCAATTTCGGAGACCTGGGTCTTGGTATAGGTTCTGGCATAATCACCTCGGATGGTAATGGAATCACCGTTTTTTTTGATGGTCGTAATTTCCAGTCCTTGGGGGAAAGCTGAATACGGGTGGGCTGACCGGTTGCTAAAGTCGAGCATCACAGGGGCTTTCATCCTGATATCAACCCTGCCGGAATCTGTACGTCGGTGACTGACCTGGTAGGCCTCTCCAATCGGCAAGTTTTTGTCTGCCAAAAAATCTCTTACCTCTTTGACATTATTGGTACATGAAAAAAATATTGCTGTTGTGAACACAACAGCAATATTCTGTAAGCTATGTACAACGTTTTTTGTCATACAACAAATATATCAATTCTGAACGAAATGCTAGGGAATAACGACCCTTTCATTGATCCAGCATTTAACTGTAAAGGGGGCACCAGACTGAAGGTTGGCCATAAAGACATCCTTTTTTGTAGGCACATTCTTAGCATAAGACCGGATAAACTTATTGGCCAGCGTGCGGATACTGGGATCAACCGATTTTGCCTTACGGGCCTTGTTGAGGGCTGCTACATAGGTCATCCTTTTGGAGACCACATCCTTCCCACAGGAATTCGCACTGGAAGCGTACATACCAGCAATCAGCAGGTAAGCTTTCCCCATGGTCGGCTCATAGTCAAGGGCCTTGTAACAATAAGACCTCGCTTCTGATTTCCGTCCTTTTTTACTCAATATCTGGGCGATCTTTAGGAGGTTCACCGCTTTTTTGTAGCTGTCTGTCTCCTGTTCTACGGCCATTTTAAAGTAATCCATTGCCTTGGTCGTTTCGCCTCTCTTCATCAAAATACCGGCAAAAAAGACAGAAGCTTGCGGTGAAGGATCTGCATGTACATAGGCTTCTACCAACACGTCGTAAAAAGGATCATCTGTACATTCTTTATTGTACATCCTCGATACGGCCCGCTTTAACCAGACCGGATCATTCCTTTTCTCTTC
>JASMME010000107.1 GCA_030748365.1 Lutibacter sp. | reverse complement strand
TGTGACTTTAGAGCCTTGCTCTCATTATGGAATCACTCCTCCATGCACAAAGCAAATTATTAAAAAAAAAATTAAAAAAGTTTTTTATTCAGCTTTTGATTTTGACTCTAGATCAAAAAAAAAATCAAAAAAAATTTTAAATAAAAAAAAATTTAATTTTTTTAAAAAAGATACAAATAGGTCTGTTTTTTCCTGCTTCTCCACTACCCGATTCATCCGTTCTTTGGAAGCCAACCCAATCTTGTAGGATAAAGGGGTAAGGCGAAGATCGGCATTGTCTTGCCTAAGCAAGGTCCTGTATTCTGCGCGCGAGGTAAACATCCTGTAAGGCTCTTCGGTACCTTTGGTGATTAAATCATCTATAAGCACTCCTATATAAGCCTGGTCTCTTTGTAAAATAAACGCTGGTTTTTCCTGCACCAACAAAGCGGCATTGATACCAGCCATCAAGCCTTGGGCCGCAGCTTCTTCATAACCTGTGGTGCCATTAATCTGACCAGCAAAAAACAGGTTATTGATGCGCTTGGTAGCCAAGGTATGGGTCAGTTGGGTGGGTGGAAAATAGTCGTATTCTATGGCGTAACCATATCTTAAAAACTTTACCCTTTCGAATCCTGGTACCAATCGAAGGGCCTTGTCCTGAATATCCTCGGGTAAAGAGGTAGAAAAGCCATTGACATACACCTCCACGGTATCCCAACCCTCTGGTTCAACAAACAATTGGTGGCGGTCTTTGGAAGCAAAACGATCAATTTTATCTTCAATAGAGGGGCAATACCTGGGGCCTACACTTTGTATGCGTCCGTTAAACATCGGGGAGCGGTCAAAGCCAGATCTGAGTACCGCGTGAACCTCCAGTGAAGTATGGCTCATATAACAAGAACGTTGTGCTTGCAAGGGAGAGGTATCGGGTAAATAAGAGAATTTTTGGGGTTGCGCATCGCCAGGTTGGGGAATCATTTTATCGTAATCCAGGGAGCGACTGTCAACCCGGGGTGGGGTACCTGTCTTCATTCTTCCAGATTGAAAACCAGCCTTGTTTAGGTCTTCTGTAATACCCGTTGATGCACTTTCACCTGCCCTACCACCTCCAAAGGTTTTATCACCAATATGAATCAAGCCATTTAAAAAAGTACCCGCAGTAATAATCACCGTTTTGGCTTTGATCACGATCCCTAAGCTGGTACGCACACCCACAATCTTATCAAGCTCTATTAATAAACCGGTCACTGTGTCCTGGTAAAAATCAAGATTGGGTATACGCTCTAGCATGGTTCTCCAACACTCAGCAAAGCGCATACGGTCACTCTGTGCACGGGGACTCCACATAGCGGGTCCCTTGGATTTGTTTAGCATTTTAAATTGTATGGCCGTTTTATCAGTAACCACCCCACTATACCCCCCTAAGGCATCTATCTCACGAACGATCTGTCCTTTGGCGATACCACCCATCGCGGGGTTACAACTCATTTGGGCAATGTTTTGTAAATTCATAGTGATTAATAAGGTGGAAGATCCCATACGGGCGCTTGCTGCTGCTGCTTCCGCACCGGCATGACCACCGCCAATTACTATCACATCATATACTGTATCAAACATAGTTTAAAAAAGTTCCACGTGGAACATTAAATCGTGGTTAATAGTGCAAGGCATTTTTCCTCTTCTTTTCGCATAATATCCTGTTCTTCAGGGGTTTTATCTGTATAACCCATACAGTGCAGAACACCGTGAAAAACCACCCTATATAGTTCATTTTCAGTTGTTTGTGAAAATTTAATTGCGTTTTCTGTGACCCTTTCGACGGAAATAAAAATATCAGCACTGAGTACCTCACCGGTTCTATAATCAAAGGTGATGATATCGGTATAGGTATCGTGGTCCAGGTAGGTGGTATTTAAATTGTGTAAATAGGGGTCATCACAAAAAATATAGTTGAGCGCTCCTACCGAAAACCCGCGGGCTTGCACACAACGCTCTATGGCTGATTGCAGCAATGCTTCCTCTTGAAGGAGAAAATCAGTTTCATAATGAAATTGAATCATAGATATGGGGTAGAATAATGATAGGGCAAAGGTACTAATTGTGATCGAAACACAGGCTTGGACATATTGTGAGGGTAGTCATAAAAATTTAGTTTCGGGACTGCTACTTAAAAATTCATGGGATATTGTGTATTATTGTACTGACTAAAAAAAATTCTTAAAACAGTAAACATAAGAGGTAACGGTTTGAATAATCTGCAAATTATAAGGCTATGTATGGTGTGCTATACCCTCCTGTGTATGGGTTGTACAACCGAACAACCCGTGGAGGAAAATATAACAGCGCCTATTCAGAAGGGTCGGATTGACGGAATACTACAACATCAGGGCCAACAACGCACTTATATACTTTATATACCCGATAGTTACACCGGCAATGAGGTGGTTCCATTGGTATTCAACTTTCATGGCTACACCAGCAATGCCGAAACAATCATGACTTATAGTGGACTCCGACAGCTGGCAGACACCGAAGGTTTTATCGTGGTTTATCCTCAGGGTAGTTTGTATCAAGGAAGCACCCATTGGAATGTAGGTGGGTGGACCACAGGTAGTACGGTAGATGATGTGGGTTATACAGAAGAACTGATCGATCAGTTAATCAATGACTATGCTATTGATCCCTTGAAAATTTACAGCACTGGTATGTCTAACGGGGGGTATATGAGCTTCCTGCTGGCTTGTCAACTTAGTGATCGCATCGCTGCGGTGGCCTCAGTGACTGGCTCTATGACACCAGAAACCTATGGGAATTGTGACCCGCAACACCCCACTCCAGTGCTACAAATTCATGGAACCGCAGATGTCGTGGTTCCCTATGAAGGTGCTTATTGGACCAGCGCTATTGAGGAAGTCTTAGGGTATTGGGCACAATACAATGGTTGCAATCCAACAGCCACCAGCGAACTACTTCCAGACAAGATGACAAATGACGGAAGTGTGGTGGAACGTTGGGTATATGCTGAAGGGGAAAGACGGGTACATGTAGAACACCTAAAAGTCATTGGTGGCGGCCATGACTGGCCGGGTTCTTGGGGTAATATGGATATTGATACCGCTACAGAAATTTGGTCTTTCCTTTCTATATATGATCTTAACGGACGGATAGAATAGGTTATTAAGAGAAAGAAGGTATTGGGCCAATAGCAATAATGGAATACTCAATAAATTTGCTATTTTCGCGACATGGACTACCAACAAATAATCAATGATATTTACCGTGATTGTCTTGCTGAAAAAGACAATGGAAAACTGGCAGATTATATCCCGGAACTCACCCAGGTGGACCCTGATAAGTTCGGCATACAAGTAACAACCCTCGATGGTCATGGCTATGGGGTGGGTGATTACCAGGAAAAATTCTCAATTCAAAGCATCGCTAAATTATTTTCTTTTACCCTAGCCCTTAAATTGATTGGTAACGCATTGTGGAAACGTGTGGGGGTAGAACCTTCTGGCGACCCGTTCAATTCACTGGTGCAGTTAGAACACGAAAAGGGCATCCCTAGAAATCCACTGATCAATGCGGGTGCATTGGTCATCTGCGATGTATTGGTCAGCGAACTGGAAAATCCAAAAGCGGCTTTCCTTGATTTTATGCGTACACTCAGTGGTGAACAAGACATTCGGTACAACACTACCGTTGCTGAGTCGGAAAAAGCAAACGGCTATAAGAACGCAGCTCATATCAACCTGATGAAATCCTTTGATAACATCCACAATAAAGTGGCAACTGTTCTCGATCTCTACTACCATATATGCGCAGTGGAAATGAGTTGTGAAGAGTTATCTTCGGCTGCTTTGTTGTTTGCTAACAATGGTATTCTTCCTGGTAATAAGGAGCGAATACTCAGTAAAAGCATTACCAAAAGAATCAATGCCACTACGCAACTATGTGGCCTTTACGACCAAGCAGGAAGTTTTGCATTTAAGGTTGGATTACCGGGAAAAAGCGGTGTGGGAGGAGGTATCGTAGCCATACATCCGGGAAAATATACCATCAGTGTGTGGAGCCCCAAACTCAATGAAAAAGGGAACTCCCACAAAGGTATCCAAGCCCTGGAATTATTTACCACCAATACCGAACTGTCTATTTTTTAAAAGCAAGGAGTAGGTTATTTACGCTGAGAACGTATCTTTGTAGTGTAAAACGATAAACATGACTAAGGTAAGGGTGCGATTTGCTCCAAGTCCTACAGGACCACTACATATGGGGGGTGTTAGAACCGCTCTTTTCAACTATCTATTTGCTAAAAAAAACCAGGGTACATTTGTATTGCGTATCGAAGATACCGATCAAAACCGCTTGGTGTCTACTGCTGAACAGTACATCATCGATGCGCTGGAATGGTGTGAAATACCTTTTGATGAAGGTCCTGGAAAGTGTGAAAAATATGGGCCCTACCGACAATCCGAACGCAAACACCTGTACAAGGCCTATGCGGATGAATTGGTAAGCAAGGGAATGGCTTATTATGCTTTTGATAGTGCCGCCTCACTGGATGCACATCGAAAAGACCATGAAGCCGAGGGGAAAACCTTTATCTACAACTGGCACAACCGGGAAAAATTATCCAATTCTCTGTCATTAAGCACTGAGGAAGTTAAGCAAAAAATTGCCGCGGGGGAGGACTATGTGATCCGCTTTAAAATGCATGTGGGTGAATCAACAGAAAAGTGTATTGAGGGTACCGACCAAGTAAGGGGAAGGGTCTCTTTTAAAACAGCCTTGTTAGATGATAAGGTTTTGTTTAAAAGTGATGGTATGCCTACCTACCACCTGGCCAATGTGGTAGATGATCACCTGATGAAAATCAGTCATGTCATTCGCGGAGAGGAATGGTTGCCCTCCCTCCCATTACACCTGGCTTTGTACGAGGCTTTTGGGTGGGAAAAACCTGTATTTGCCCATTTACCATTGATCCTGAAACCTGTAGGAAAAGGAAAACTTAGCAAGCGTGATGGTGATAAAATGGGCTTTCCAGTATTTCCTCTGGCCTATACCAACCAAGATACCGGTGCTGTCTCACAAGGTTATCGGGAAGCTGGTTATTTTCCAGCGGCTTTTGTCAATATGCTCGCTTTACTAGGTTGGAATCCTGGTACAGAACAGGAGATGTTTGACTTGGATGCATTGTGTAGCGTATTTTCTTTGGAGCGCGTCAGCAAAAGTGGGGCAAAATTCAATCCCGAAAAGGCCCGTTGGTTTAACCAGCAATACCTGCAACAATATAGTGATGCTTCTTTGGCGGAGCTGATAGCGCCCCTATTGAAAGAAAAAAACATTCACCTAAACAACAGCCGCCTAGAAAAAGTAGTCTCTTTGGTCAGGGAGCGCGCTACTTTTGTAA
>JASMME010000106.1 GCA_030748365.1 Lutibacter sp. | reverse complement strand
GGCACTGGCGGCACTGCTGCCAATCCCGCTACCCGGTTTGATACGCTTATCGATTTCAATCTCGAAACCTGCGGGCGCACCCAAGTCATTCAGCAGGGCCATAGCAGCCACCCCTGCTACGTTTTTTTCGGTTTCCATGGGCAGCGATTGCCCGGTAATTCGCGTAATCCGTACGCCTTTTTCCGGCACTTTTCGGATACGCATCTCATCGCCTATACCGGACAGTGCCAGCCCCAGCACATCAAATCCGCAGGAAATGTTGGCAATGGTGGCCGGGCTAAATAAATGAAGGGTTTCCATGGGGTTTATTCTTAAATTGTTAGTCTGATCCGACCCTGATAATATCTGCAAACAATCCGGAAGCTGTTACCTCTGCACCCGCACCGGCTCCTTTGATAATGAGGGGTTGTTCGTGGTAGCGTTTGGTATAGAACAAAACAATATTGTCTTTACCGTCTAGGTGGTAAAAAGGATGGTCAGCGGGTATTTCCTGCAATCCTACCCGCGCCTTTCCCCGGTCGAATTCAGCGAGGAACTTTAAACGGGTACCTTTGGAGGCGGCTTTTTCTTGAAGCTGGTTAAAATGATCACTTTCCTTTTGGAGGCTTTCCATAAAAGCATCCACCGAATCAGCTTCCAGGCTGGAGGCCGGTAAAAAAGAATCATTTTCAATGTCTTCCAGTTCCATCGCATGTTTGCTTTCACGCGCCAGGATCAATATTTTTCGCATGACATCCACACCGCTCAGGTCTATGCGGGGGTCGGGTTCTGTATAGCCTTCCACCCCGGCTTGTTTGACCACCTCATAGAAAGAGTGCTCGGTATCAAAGTGGTTAAAAATAAAATTTAAACTACCCGATAATACCGCCTGTATCCTGGTTATTTCATCACCAGAGGCCACCAGGTTTTTCAAGGTGTCGATGATGGGCAATCCGGCTCCTACATTGGTTTCAAACAAGAAAGGTGCTTGGTATTCCCGAGACAAATCCTTCAGTTGCTGATAATTCTCGTGGCTTGCAGCACAGGCAATTTTATTACAGGTTACCACTGCAAAGCTCTTTTTTAGGTAGGCTGCATAACGTGTTGAAATTTCTTCACTGGCGGTATTGTCCACAAAAATACTGTTACGGTAATTCAGTTCACTTGCTTTTTGGTGGAACAAGTCCAGGTCAAGCGGTTCCGCATTTAGGAGCGCTTCTTTCCACTTGTTTAGGTCAATACCATCTTCATCAAAGTGCATTTTCTTTGAATTGCAAAGGCCGATGACCCGTAGTTGCAGGTGGCGTTTTTCCAGTAAGTAGCTTTCTTGCTCTCTGATCTGTTCTAGGAGTTTCCCCCCTACATTGCCCACACCAACCACAAAGAGATTCAGTTGTTTGGTATGGTTTTCAAAAAAGGCCGCGTGTAGGGTATTTAGGGCTTTTTTGATGTTTTTACGGGCAATGACTGCAGAGATATTCTTTTCTGAAGCGCCCTGTGCAATGGCCCGTATATTTACATTGTTCCTGCCCAAGGCGCTAAACATTCGTCCGCTGATACCCTGATGGCTTTTCATCGCTTCTCCTACCAAGGCAATGATGGCCAGGTCTTTTTCAACAATCAATGGATCAATTTGGCGGGCTTCAATCTCATAGGCAAAAGCGCTGTTGATTTCTTTTTCCGCATTGTCTGCGTCTTTATCGGCAATGGCAATACAGATGGAATGCTCAGAAGAGGCCTGGGTGATGAGGGTCACATTGATTTTTTGTAGTGACAAGGCTTCGAATAAGCGTTTTGAAATACCGGGACTTCCCACCATTCCACTGCCTTCCAGGGTGATGAGTGTCATGTGTTCCATATGGCTGATTCCTTTGATAGGTTCCGTATTGGATGATGCCTTTGTAATAAGCGTACCAGCTGCTGAAGGCTCGAAAGTATTTTTGATACGGATGGGTATTTCCCGGTCCAATATGGGTTGTAGGGTAGGGGGGTACACCACTTTGGCCCCAAAATGGGACAATTCCATGGCTTCCTGATAAGAAATAGTACTGATAGGAAAAGCCTGTTTGACAAAGTTAGGGTTGGCAGTATACATACCGCTGACATCCGTCCAGATCTCTAGGAGGTCGGCCCTGGTAGCTGCTGCTACAATGGCGGCTGTATAATCGGAACCACCCCGTCCCAGGGTAGAGGGGATACCTTGAGCGGTACTGGCGACAAAGCCTGGTAAGACCACCACAGGATCATTTACTTTATTGAAATAAGCAGCGATGTTGGCTTCTGTTTCTTCGATGAGTACGGAGGCCTTTGAGAATGCATCATCCGTTTTGATCAGTTCTTGCGTGTTTTTTAACTGCGCTCCAAGCCCTTGATTCTTCATGGCTTCTGAAATGATATAGGAGGCAGCCAGCTCGCCAAAGCTCACTACTTTGTCAGCAGTCCTGTCAGACAGTTCCCCGATTAGAAAGACTCCTTCCAGGGTGTGCTCCAGGTCGTTCAACATTTTTTTGAGTTTTCCGAGTATGGGGCTTTGTTCCCCGGTGGGGATTAATTCGCGAACGACCTGTAAATGGCGTTTTTCAATGCTTTTAAAAACGTTCGTATAGGAAGCCTCGCCTTTGCAGGCCAGGGACCCGGCCTCTAATAATAGGTCTGTCACTCCTCCGAAGGCAGAAAAGACAAGCACGAGCTGGTTGTCTTTGCTGCGCTCTTTGACAATATGGATAACCTGTTGAATGGTTTCGGATGAGGCTACGGAAGAACCTCCAAATTTTAAAACAGTCATCTGTAGCTGTTGTTAAGTTGATTAGATGGTCGTCGGTAGCGATTCTTTCGATTGTTATAAACGCTGTGCTGACGAGCCATCACCTCTGTGATATATGAGAATTTTAAACGATGTCTTGGGAGCATCCCTTGTTTCGTTTCTTTCGAAAACGGATGATCGTATATGGATGATATAAATAGTGCGAACCCCCTAAAGGGTTGTAATGGTAGTAGTGGCAATAGTGTGGCGAAGTACCGAAGTTGTGCAAAAAAGAGTGCTTGTGACTTGCATAGGGCAAATGTAAGCTTTTTTTCAAAAAAACAAGAATTTACCATCATTTTTAAGGAATTGCCAATGATGCTATAGGCTGACTGCTTCTTGTGATTCATAGGGGGTTCTTATTTGCGAATCTATCAAAAGAAAGGGCTTTGTTTGTCAGGCCCCTAGATCCACCTGAATTTGGTTGTGTAGCAGGTCGTCCAAGGTTTCTCTTTTTCGTATCAACTGTGCTGTTCCTTGGTATAGCAGTACTTCTGCCGGTCTGTACCGCGCGTTGTAATTGGAGGTCATGGAAAAGCAATAAGCGCCTGCGTTGTTAAAACAGAGTATATCCCCTTCTCTGATCTCTGCAATCCTACGGTTAGAAGCAAAGGTGTCCGTTTCACATATATAGCCCACTACAGAGTAATAGCGCTCCTTACCGCCGGGGTTTGAGAGGTTGTGGATATGGTGGTAGGCATTGTACATCATAGGGCGTATAAAGTGATTAAAACCACTGTCTATCCCTGCAAAAACAGTGGAGGTGGTCTGTTTGACCACGTTGACAGCCGCTAAAAAGTATCCGGCCTCACTCACCAGGAACTTACCCGGCTCAAACATCAGTGTGAGCGTTCGGCCGTATTCTTTGCAGAAACGGTTAAAACGGGTGCTGAGTTTTTGCCCCAGTTCCTCGATATTGGTTTCGATATCCCCGGTTTTATAGGGTACCTTAAAACCACTGCCCAGGTCAATAAATTCGAGTTGTTTAAATTCCTTGGCCGTGTTAAAGACAATTTCGGTAGCTGCTAGGAATACATCAATGTCCAATATATCAGAGCCCGTATGGGTATGGATCCCGTTGATGATCATCCCGGTATTCTCAACCACGCGCTTGATATGGGGTAGTTGGTGGATAGAAATCCCAAACTTTGAGTCAATATGCCCGACAGAGATTTTGTGGTTTCCTCCAGCCATGATATGGGGATTGATTCTTAGGCAAACGGGAATATGCGGGTAGCGCTGTCCAAACTGCTCTAGGATGGAAAGATTGTCAATATTAATTTGAACCCCGGTTTCAGCCACCTGTTCAATCTCATTCAGAGAAACACCATTGGGGGTGAAAATAATGTCTTTGGGCGCAAAACCCACTTTAAGACCCAGCTGTACTTCCTGTATGGAAACAGTGTCTATTCCGGCCTGTAGTTTGTGGAAAAGCCCTAAAATACTCAGGTTGCTGTTTGCTTTAACCGCGTAGTTGATTCGCAGTTGCTCTACGTTTTCAAAGGCCTTGAGGATACGCGCATACTGTGCGCAAATCCGATCTGCGTCATACACATAAAGCGGACTTCCGTAGGTTTCGGTAAGTGATTGAAGATATACTGAATCCATGTTAAGGGTATTATCCGACCAAAGATAGGGTATTTAAGAGCACTCAAAAACAATCTCCTTGCATATAACAGGAAGTGGGTATTTTGTAAAATAAACAACAACACTTCAAACAGACAGGCTATGTCACCAGTTTAAGAAACCGCCCGTTCCGCAGTGATACGGGCAATGTTTACGATCACCTCTGTGGCCAATTGCATGGATTCAGCGGGGATGTACTCGTAGGGACCGTGAAAGTGATGGCCACCAGCAAAGATATTCGGGCAGGGCAGGCCTTTATACGATAGCTGTGAGCCGTCGGTACCACCTCTTATGGCCTTGATCAGCGGGGTGATACCCGTCTCTTTCATGGCCGCTTCAGCAATGTCTACAATGTGCATGACGGGTAGAATTTTTTCCCTCATATTGTAGTACTGATCCTTGATATCCACTTCAATCAGCTCCGCCCCCAGCGACTGGTTTATATCGTTGGCAATTTTTTTAAATTGTTCCTTTCGGGCCTCAAAACGGTCGCGGTCGTGGTCTCGTATAATGTATTCTAATTCGGTCTTTTCAACCTCTCCTCCTAGGTTGTGTAAGTGGAAAAACCCTTCGTAACCCGCTGTACGTTCAGGAACCTCATCTTTGGGTAAGGCGGCTATAAAGGAAGCGGCAATGGTC
The DNA here is from genome assembly GCA_030748365.1 of Lutibacter sp. Lineage (GTDB taxonomy): Bacteria > Bacteroidota > Bacteroidia > Flavobacteriales > Flavobacteriaceae > Lutibacter. The sequence continues at coordinate 352 of JASMME010000106.1, read as the reverse complement.
ATAGAGTTGATCATTTTGCCCTTGGCATAGCCAGGGTGGACAATCTTTCCGTTTACCGTAACTTTGGCGCCTGCGGCATTGAAATTTTCGTATTCCAATTCTCCTACCTGGCCACCGTCCATGGTATAAGCCCATTCGGCTCCAAATGCCTCCACGTCAAACTTATGTGCTCCTTTCCCCACTTCTTCATCGGGGGTAAAACAGATCCTGATGGTTCCGTGTTTAATTTCTGGATGTTCGATCAGGTATTCCATGGCAGTCACGATCTCCGCGATTCCAGCCTTGTCATCGGCGCCCAGCAGGGTGGTGCCATCAGTGGTAATCAGGGTTTTTCCCTTATAAAGGAGTAGGT
>JASMME010000105.1 GCA_030748365.1 Lutibacter sp. | reverse complement strand
TCTGGAAAGGGCTGTAGGCAGCTCCTGTACATGGTAGTGCTCATGGCTGTTACCGTGTTGGAGGTTGTTGTACATCAAGCGTTCTTCGTCATGACTTTCCATATACCCGACAAGGCCCGGTTTGTCCCAGCCTCTTTCCTGGTAGGAGATCCAGGAGAGGTCGGCATTTTCACTATAGCCCATGGTGTTTTGGTTATAGGCGTGGTTCATATTGCCCCACAGCAGGATTCCATAATCAGCCAGTTCCGTTTCCTCTGCATTGTCTGCCAGGTGTTCAAAGATCACATAGGGTTTGTTGTTGGGGGAGAAGCCCCAGACGCTGTCGGCATAATTCTTTAAAATATTGATCCGGCTCGTATCGTAGTCACTGCCCCAGTTGTCTGGACCGCTGTAGATGGTATTGGAAAATCCTTTGGTAAAATCGAACCGAAAACCATCGATCTTATATTCGCTCATCCAGTAGTTGAGTACGTCCTCGAAAAATGCGACTGTATGGGGAGATTCATGGTTAAAATCATTTCCCCAGTGAGAGGCCGTGTTGTCTACAAAATTATGTTGCTGATTGTACCATGGATTGTCTGCTGCCGGTTGGTTTTGAACTGCATCCCAGTACATTTGTGCCAGGGGTGACTGACCATAAGAATGGTTGAATACCACATCGACCAGTACGGCCATCCCGCGTTCGTGGCAGGCATCCACCAGTCTTTTAAGATCATTTTTACGGCCATATGATTTGTCCAGGGCAAAATACAGGGCTGGGTTGTAGCCCCAGCTATCGACCCCTTCAAACTCATTGACAGGCATCAGTTCTATGGCATTGACACCGAGTTCTGCCAGGTAATCCAGTTTTGTCAGGGCCTCATTGTAGGAGTCTGAATCGGTAAAATCGCGCAGGAGTAATTCATAGATAACCAGTTTTTCCGGGGCTGGTCTGACAAAATTCGTGGTGGTCCACGGGTAGGCCACTTCATTGATAAGGAAGGTGGAAACATAGCCAGTGGTTTCTCCGGTGGGATAGGCCTTTAGATCCGGGTAGTTTCCGGGCTTGATATGCTCATCTGTCCAAGGATCCAGGATTTTTTCCGAATAGGGGTCTGCCACCCGCAGTTCGTAGTCTATCAGGTATTGGTAGGCGTATTCAGTGTCGGGGTCGAGACCACTTAGGGTGAGCCAGAAATCATCTCCGTCCTTTTTCATTTGGTAAGCTGCTTGCAGGTCCCATTGGTTAAAGTCACCGATCACAAATACCTCCTTTTTATTGGGCGCTTTTAGCAGGAAGGTTATGGAGTTGTCAGTATTTTTGTTAATTCCGTACTCAATTCCCGCCGGCTTTGGAGCGGTTTGTGTTGGGGTCTTTACATAGACAGAGAGCTGGGCTTCCACAGTTTCTTCATCGGTACTCGCCCTGGCGGTAAATTGGTGGGGCCCTGTCTGGACAAAGGTGTAGTTGGCCGAGATACTGTTTGCCTGATCGCTTGTTTGCAGGCTGTTGTCTTCTGCCAGGATCTCCAAATTGGCACTGACCGATGTCTCGGCTTGTATGACCGTACTTTCATTCAGGTTGAATACGGCGTTGTTTAACGGTTGGCTAAAGACGATGTTTAGCCCTTCCTCATAGATGGGTACGAATATATCTGTGGTTTGTTGGGAACCATTGGCCGAGCGAAAGACCAGGCAGAGTTCGTTGATGGTATCAGCGGTATCTACCCCGTAAAAAGTATAAACATCTGGTGAAATCACCAGGTGGTATAGCTGGGGATGCTCACTGTCTTGGGTCAGTTCGGGTTGGGTGTCATTTTGGTTCCAACTGCCCAGTACCTGTTGCCAGCGTTCCCCGTTTATAGTGACCCCGGTATGGGCGTATACCGCTCCGTTGTAGCCTTCCAGGCCGGTTCCCGTGGTATCAAAAGTAAGGCTAATCTCATCACTTGCGGTAGGTACTGCCGGGAGGGTGCTTACTTGGGAAAAGCCGGTAAAAGCCATGGCCATGTATAGGAAAATAGCGATTTTTTTCATTGGTGATAAAGGTATTAAAAAGACCGACCAAATAGGACTATTTGACCGGCCTTTACCAAAATTAACTACTTACTAATCTATTCGATGGTATAGCTAGGATTGTCTGGATCTGCAAAATTCAAACGGATGGTATAGGTACCGGCAGTAGAGACAATATTGTCGCCATTGGCCTCCAGCGTACCGTCTGCACCGGTATCTCCGTAATTTACCCCCCAGTCATTGTTGGCCCTGATCTTCCATTCACCGTCTAACAGGCTAACATCGCGTAGGATCCAGGCTTCGTCTGTAAGGCTCCAGTCACGTGTAAACTGTGCATCTGGCGTGGCGCCCCAGTTGTTATAGGCAGAGCCGACAACCCCCCATACATAGCTTATCTGTTCCAGAGAATAGGACAGGTCGTTAAAGTTTACGGTGACAATATAGATACCAGCTGTTACAGTAATATTATCTCCGTTGACATCCAATACACCGTCTGCACCGCTGTCTCCGTAGTTTAGGCCCCAGTCATTGTTCTTGCGTATTTTCATTTCTCCGTCCAGCAAGGTCACAATGCCCCTCCACTGATCTGAATACGGATCGTAAGTAAGGGCTGCGTCTGGGCTGGCTCCCCAGTCATTATAGGCAGAGCCTACGATGCCCCAGGAATAGGCCTCTATGGTATAGCTCAGGGTATTCAGGTTCATGACAATCTTGTAAGCACCGGCATCTACGGCTATATTGGCTCCACCTTCTTCTAGGCTGCCGTCAGCACCGTCATCTCCGTAATTCAGTGTCCAGTCATTATTCTCTCTAAACTTAATCTCTCCGTCGCTCAGGGTAACATAAGCTACCAATACACCGGATTCACTGGTTGTATAGAACGGCAGGTCTGGTGTGGCGCCCCAGTTATTGGCGGCCGAACCGACTACTCCCCAACTGGTAGACAGGTCGAGCAGGTCTTCATAGGCGGTTGCATTGAGCGTAACCACCCCTGATTCAATACTGTGGTAATTACTCAGGGTAGCCACCACCTTGATCTGTATGTCTCCGGGAATATCTTGTTCAAAGCCGAGACTTAGTAAATAACCGTTCAACTGACCAGTAGTCAGTGATTTTTCTAGGTTAATACCGACCGATAAACTAACCGCTTCGCTAAAATCACCACCGGCATTGTCCATCAGAACAGTATAGTCGGCAGCGGCCTCATAACCGAAGTCAGGAGCTGGCCATGAAATGACCAAGGCTTCCGTATCGGCCATTTCTGAATCCAGTACCACACTGGAGGCAGACAAACTTACTTCCACGGTCGCTGCTGGATTGAATGTTGTCAATACGGGTTCATCTTCAAAACAGGCGACCAACAGGAATGGAGCCATGATGAACAGTATCCATTTATATACGATATTTTTCATTGTCTTCATGTTTAAATTAGTAACCTTGGTTTTGCGTGAGATTCGGATTGGCATTCAAATCCGTGGCAGGAATGGGGAATAGGTCCAAATGTGCGGAGGTAGTAGTCCCTTCGGCAACATTTCCTTTCCAGGGCCATACATAGGAGCCTGAAGAGAACCTTCCGTATCGGACGAGGTCTGTTCTTCTATGACCTTCCCAGTAAAGTTCCCGGGCCCTTTCGTCCAGAATCATATCCAGGTTGATGGCCGAAACTGTTTCCGGATTTCCAGCCCTTGTTCTCAGGGCGTTGAAATAACCAATAGCAGCACTTTCACTGCCGCCGCCGCCTCTTAGTACGGCTTCTGCATACATCAGGTATACATCAGCCAGTCGGAAGAGCGGGAAGTCTGTATCAGTAAAATTACCAGAGGTATCCGATCCGGGATTTCCGGCGGTATCTACATTCTTGAATTTTCTGATGGCATAACCTTCTGTAAAGGTTGGAATTTCTGCGATCTCTTTGTTTTGTCCGTCTGTGTGGAACAAGGCCCTTGCGTCACCAATGGCTTGTACGCTGTAGGAGAGTCCTGCCAAATCAAAGGTAATCTTATAGGCGCCGGCCGTAATGGCTATGTTGGCACCACCGGGTTCAACCGTGCCATCTGCACCGTTGTCACCGTAGTTATTGCCCCAGTCGTTGTTTTCTCGGAATTTAAAAGTACCGTCACTGAGCGTTGCATAGGTTTCAAAAACATTCGGCGTACCCGTCTCGTGGAGCGTCATATCCGGTCCGCCCCAGCCGTTGGTAGTGGCATCTCCTACAAGTCCCCAGCTAGAGGCTGCACCCAGGCCGGCCTGAAGGCTGGCAAGGTTTATTTCAAAGAGGTTTACCAGCGCACTGGTGGTTCTCAAACCACCCCAGCCACCGTTGATACCGAAGTCTGCGGGGTTCATACTGCCCCCGACTGCTGCGTGAATCAAAAAGGTGGTGCCTCCATATGATTGCGTGTGCAGGCCGTCAAAGGCGATGGGGAAAATAACCCCGTCACGGGTATGGTTGTCTGCCAAGAACAAGGCTTCGTAATTGGCTTCTGTTCCGTAGCCGGCGTTGATGACCTTTTCTGTATAGGTGACACAGTCATTGTAGCGGTCGCTTCCTGTATAAACTGCTGCATTTAGGTACAATTTTGCCAACAAGGTCCATGCGGCGGCTTTGTCAGCCCTTGCGTATTCATTGGTCATTGGTTCCATCAGGCTGTTTTCTATATCAGTCAGTTCACTTTCCACAAAAGCGAAGAGGTCTGCCCGGCTTTTTTGAGGAGGATAAAAGAATCCTACCCCATCTTCTTCAGTAACGAAGGGAAAATTTCCAAAAAGGTCTACTGCGTGGTAGTAGCTCAGGGCTCTTAAAAAGCGCGCTTCACTCCTGAACAGTTCGATGTCTGCCTGTAGCGTACCGCTTACACCGCGCGCTGCCAGTTTGGATGGCGTCGTTTCTCTCAGGAAGGCGTTGCAGGAGGTCACCTGATAAAGAATCCGGTTGTACAGGGCAGTCACAAATTCGTTGCTGGCTGTCCAATCGTGTTCGTGGTAATCTGGCAAACTGCCATCAGCCCATCCGATAACGGCTTCGTCAGTGGTTACTTCCTGTGCCAGCCAGTACTGTCGCAGGTATTGGCTAAACCCTTCGTCGATTCCTGAAATATCAGGCAATCCTGCGGGTCCTTGCTGTCCACTGATGGCCAGGCCGGCATATAACTTGGCCAGGGCTTCTTTATAGGCTGCCGGATTGTTGAACAGCTCATCGGCCAGTACAATATCATTGTCTTGAGGAACGGTATCCAGGTCTTTTAGACAGGAGGTCAGCATTAACAAAGTGACCAAGGTTCCCACTATTATTTTAAAAGAATATGTTTTCATTTTTCAATCAATTAAAAGTGAATGTTAACACCGAGCATACCGATCCTTGGTCTCGGGTATATATTGTTGTCTATACCACCCCATACTTCAGGATCCAGTCCTTCGTAATTTGTAATGGTTAGCAGGTTCTGGATCGT
>JASMME010000104.1 GCA_030748365.1 Lutibacter sp. | reverse complement strand
TAAAGGACTCTTCCTGTCCTTTCAGTATCCGGTGGAAATACCAGGTGTAACGGTAACCAATTTTATCAAAACCGCCATCAACGAAACCCGTAAGGCCAAAGGAATGGACGAGATACCGGCCAAGGAGTTATTACAACTAATCCGGGAAAAAGCGGCCATGCTAGAGATTGATCGTAAGTTTTTATCGCGCTCTTTAAACGAGGGCTTTTCCGGAGGGGAGAAAAAAAGGAATGAGATCTTCCAAATGGCCATGCTCGAACCCAAACTCGCCATTTTAGACGAAACAGATTCAGGACTGGACATCGATGCCTTAAAGATTGTGGCCACAGGTGTAAACAAATTAAAGGGCCACAATAATTCTATTGTGTTGATCACCCACTACCAACGCCTGCTGGAATACATTGTACCCGATTTTGTACATGTGTTGCACAACGGAAAGATTGTAAAATCTGGCGGCAAGGAACTGGCCCTGGAGTTGGAGGAAAAAGGATATGACTGGCTGAAAAAATAAGCGATGGACCTAACAGAAAAATTAGCCTCTTCATTCCTGGCCTTTGAAAACAGTGCCGGTATAGACCTCGATGCCAAGGTACACGAGATCAGGACCCGCGCCATACAGTCTTTCGAACAACAGGGGTTTCCTTCCAAAAAGGACGAAGCCTGGAAATACACCTCTTTAAAAGCCCTGTTACAAACAGACTTCAGTTTGTTTCCCGCCCCGGGAAAACCCGTTGGCTTCAAACAGGTAAAGGAATACCTAATCAATGAGATCGATTCCTATAACCTGATTTTTATTGATGGTGTTTTTAGTGCCTTTCTATCGAGTACCACCCATGAGGGTTATGACATTTGTGTACTCTCCTCAGCCTTGAGCAAACCAAAGTACAACCTGGTGATAGACCGGTATTTCAATACGATCCCCAAGGAACGCAACAGCCTGTCTGAACTCAATACAGCCTTTACCCGGGAAGGAGCGTTTGTCAATATTCCTAGGAATACAATCGTTCCAAAACCAATCCAGATACTCAATTTTTCCACTGGTAGTGAACACAACGTGTTGTTACAACCGCGGAATTTGATTGTGGTAGGAGAAAACGCACATGTCCAGATTATTGAGCGCCACCAAAACCTGTCGGAGAACACCACGCTTACCAATGCGGTAACCGAAATCTTTGCACACAAACGCGCTGTGGTCGATTATTATAAAATCCAACGAGACACCCTCCACGCTTCGCTGATTGACAGTACCTATGTTTCGCAAAAAAAAGAAAGTGTGGTGTCGGTAAATACCTTTTCCTTTGGCGGCAAACTGACCCGTAACAACCTAGAATTCTACCACGACGGTGAAAACATTAGTTCCCACCTAAACGGCCTGAGTGTCCTAGGCAATACACAGCATGTAGACAACCATACCCTGGTAAACCACCGACATCCAAATTGTGAAAGTCACGAGTTGTACAAGGGTATCTATGCCGATCGGTCAATTGGGGTATTCAACGGAAAGGTTATGGTGGCCAAAGAGGCCCAGAAAACAAATGCCTTCCAACAAAACAACAGTGTTTTGATCGATGACGGTGCTTCGGTAAACGCCAAACCACAACTGGAAATCTTTGCCGATGATGTAAAATGCTCCCACGGCTGTACCATCGGACAATTGGATAAAGACGCCTTGTTCTACCTACAATCGAGGGGTATTCCCGAAAAAGAGGCACGGGCCTTGCTCTTATACGCCTTTGGAAACGATGTGGTAAACAAGATCAAAATCCCACAGCTAAAAGCAAGAATTACCCAGCTAATCGCTAGTAAACTGGGTGTAGAACTAGGGTTTGACCTCTAACCCCTCCCCCTAAACCTCAACAGCAGCCAGTACTTCTTTTAGGAAAGTATCTACGTTAAATTCGGGGTCTTCCTTTAAACCAAACCGTACAATGACCATTTCTTTTGAGGGAATGATAAATACGTATTGTCCCTGGTATCCATTGCAAGAAAACAGGTCGTGGGGCGCATTGGGATAAGCCTGCCCATCTATATTGAGCCAAAAATGACCACCGTAGGTGTTGGAGTTATGGGTGGGTGTTCGGGAAAAGTCAACCCAGGATTCCTCGAGGATCTGTGTACCATACCAATGGCCCTTGTGCAGGTATAACAGCCCAAACTTTGCCCAATCCCTGGCTGTGGCCCAGCCATAGGAAGAGCCCAGGTAGTTGCCTGTTAGGTCAGTTTCTATGGTCATGGAATGCATACCGATTCGATCGATCAATGATTGATACCAAAAATCGAGGTAGTCCTGGGTATTATCAAACTGGTGACGGATAAATCCCGAAAGCAGGTTGGTAACCCCAGAAGAATAAAGCCAACTTTGGCCGGGCTTTCCGATAAGAGGTTTGTATAACTGGGTTTGGGCCTTGTCCTTATCTACAAAGAGCATATTGGTGACATCACAGACCTTGTTATAGTCTTCTTCCCATGCCAGTCCAGTGTTCATCTGAAGTAAATTGCCTAGGGTGATGTCTGCACGTTCATCACTTTCCCATTCAGGGAACAGGTGATCCTGAGACAGGGTAACTTTTCCTTGTTTTTTGAGGATTCCCAGCACCGCACTGGTTATACTCTTGGTCATGGACCAACCCAGAAACTTGGTTTCGCTGGTAAATCCAGGGGCATAGCGTTCTGCAATCAACTGGTCTTTGTACAGCACGAGGACTGCACGGGTGCGTTGCTCCTGTGCCCCCTCCTTATCAAAGGCGTTCTCTACGGCTTTGCTCAGTTGCCGGTAGGCTACTTCCGGAAAAACGGTGTCTTGTTGGGCCGCGTCGCCCATTGGATAGGCAAGGGGTGAAAATTCGTGGATTCGGTTTGGCTTAAGGAGGGGGTCCTGCAGGGTGTTGGTACCTGAGGGTAACAAGACACAACCGAGGCCTTCCTTGTAAACAGCCGTTCTTTTTTGTAGGCCAACAATGCTAGCCGTCGCAGTCTTTTGAAGCGTATCTATCGTATTGCGGGTATAACGAACTAGGGAAAAATCATTGTCTCCCTGTTCTATGGACGCCAAGGTACGCCCAGCTTCAAAGGTACAGGAGCAAACACTTTTAGCAGCAAAACCGGTAACGATGTTTAAGCGAGGATATTGATAAACGACCAAAGCAATCAGGCACAAAAAAAGCAGGCGTAAACTATTTTTTTTCATGGGTTATTTTCTAATAAGATGGATTTTCACTGCTAGCCAAACAACCCTTCGTAAACGGGTCACCAACTTGTTGTTGGCTCAATAGTCATCATTCGAATGACTAAGGTTCTATAAATATAGACAAATTGACCACATAATTGATTTGTTTGGCTATTTTTGTGACAAGAACAATCTTATTGCTAAACCATGATCGCTGTAGATACCATCCGGGCTGATTTTCCTATCCTGCAAGAAAAAATACACGGCCAGCCCCTTGTCTATTTTGACAATGCGGCAACCAGCCAAAAACCACAGGTGGTCATTGATAGTATCAGCGCGTATTACACCACTACCAATGCCAATATTCACCGGGGGGTACACAGCCTGAGCCAACGGGCTACCGATGCTTATGAGGGATCGAGAATAAAGATTCAGAAACATTTTAACGCTGCCAAAAGCCATGAAATCATCCTGACATCCGGAGCTACCCACAGCATCAATATAGTGGCTGCGGGTTTTAGGACCCTGCTAAAGAAAGGTGAGGAAGTCATCGTTTCTGCCATGGAGCACCATTCCAACATCGTACCCTGGCAAATGCTCTGTGAAGAAACCGGGGCGGTACTAAAGGTACTCCCTATGAATGAAGAGGGAGAACTGGTCATGGAAAGGTATGGCGATCTGCTTACTGAAAAGACCCGGCTGGTGTTTGTCAACCACGTGTCCAATGCGCTGGGGACAATCAACCCAATCGAAGATATTATTGACAGGGCCCATAAAGCAGGAGCCGCAGTACTGATTGACGGCGCCCAAAGTTGCCCACATATCAGGCCAGACGTTCAGGCACTGGGGGCAGATTTCTATGTGGCTGCCGGTCATAAACTCTGCGGGCCAACAGGGGTGGGCATCTTATACGGCAAAGAGTCGTGGTTAGACAAACTCCCTCCCTATCAGGGGGGCGGTGAAATGATCCAGGAAGTTTCCTTTGAAAAGACCACCTATGCGGATTTGCCTCATAAATTTGAGGCGGGAACGCCAAACATTGCCGGCGTCATTGCCCTGGGAACTGCCATTGACTACTTAAATGGTATCGGCTTTGAGAACATCGCGGCCTATGAAGATAGGCTGCTAGCCTATGCCACCGAAAAACTGGGTCAAATCGAAGGTTTGAAGATTTATGGCACCGCTGCCCGAAAAACCGCTGTGATTTCCTTTAATATAGGAGATATCCACCCCTACGATATCGGGTCTATCCTCGATCAAATGGGTATTGCGGTTAGAACTGGACACCACTGTGCACAACCTGTGATGGATTTTTATAAGATCCCCGGTACGGTAAGGGCTTCCTTTTCATTCTACAATACCTATGAAGAAATTGACCGTTTATACAAGGGACTGTGCAAGGCAAAGGAGATGCTCAGCTAAAACAAGGTATCGGGGCCACTAACATAGCCGGTGTCTGTTAGTAGATTGTCCTTTTTAGCGGCTTGTACCGCTAGCCTGTCACAACGTTCGTTTTGCGGATGGTTGTTGTGGCCTTTTATCCATTCAAAGCGGGCTTTTTTTGCATGGTCTATCAGGAGAAATCGTTTCCACAAATCAGCATTCTTTACATTTTTAAAACGCCTTTTCTGCCAGCCGGAAAGCCACTGAAGGCGTACCGCATCCACTACGTATTTTGAATCGGAAAACACCGTGATGGCGGCTTCGGGCACCGTGATTTTTTCCAAGGCCACAATGACCGCTAAAAGCTCCATACGGTTGTTGGTCGTTTTTGTATAGCCCTGTGAAAATTCCTTTTTATAGGAAGTGCCCACCCATTCCATGACAATTCCGTAGCCTCCTGGTCCGGGATTGCCGCTACAGGCACCATCGGTATATATATGAATCTTAACCATGGGTGCTGTTATCCGATAAAATGGCTTCTATCACCGCCGGGAAATGGGTGTGTTCCAACTTGTGTATCTTTTGCGCCAGGGACTCAGGGGTGTCGGTAGGAGCTACGGCTACTGTCTGCTGAAAAACAATCGCTCCTTCATCATAGTGCTCATTTACAAAATGGATGGTGATGCCTGACACCGGCTCTTTGTGGTCAATTACTGCCTGATGTACGTGGTGGCCGTACATACCCTTTCCACCATACTTGGGTAGCAGGGCCGGGTGTATGTTAATTATTTTATTGGGAAAAGCCCGTAGGATTTTTTCCGGCACCTTCCATAAAAAACCAGCCAGTATCACAAAGTCAGCTTCCGCTTTAAGCATTTCCAGTACCTCGTCCGTTTCGTAGAAAGTGGATCGGTCAAAAACCCCGACAGGTACCTTGAGCCGCCGTGCCCTGT
>JASMME010000103.1 GCA_030748365.1 Lutibacter sp. | reverse complement strand
AAGGGATGCCAAGCCCTTACCTGCTTCGATGAAGTCCTTGCTCCAACGGTAGTACAGAGCGGGGGCAATGCCCTCTCTTCTGCATATCTCTGATACGGATTCTTCGCCTTTGAGGCCTTCCAATACGATTCTGATCTTTTCCTCCGAGGAGAACTTTCTGCGGGTCTGACGTTTGATGTCTTTGATCACCGACTCCGCACTTTTTCTGGGTCTTCCCATCATGTAACTTTTAAAGGTTTTTCAAAAGCTTCAAAGCATGCTTTGAAGCTATAAAAGTGTCACTTAACACTATCCCTTTAGCAGTACACTTTTAGTTGACGTCATACACGGTAATGCGGGTCGTACGGCATGCCCGACCGTGCCACTGCAAAGGCCTGTTTAAGTAGTTTATTGCATACGGCTATCAATGCCAGTTTTTTACTCTTGCCCTTTGCCACCAACCGTTCGTATAAAGCTCTGCACTGTGGGTTGTACATACAGGCCGTGAAGCTGCACATGAACAACCGGTTACGCACCGCTGGGTTGCCCGCCTTGCTGATGCGCCTTGTGCCGCGTACACTGCTGCCCGAGGTGCGCTCGGTGGGTGCAAGGCCCAGATAACTCACTACCTGGCGGTGGCTCTCAAAACCTTCGAACCCCTGTGTTATGGCAATGAGGAACATGGCCGTCTTACGGCCAATGCCCGGTATGGAGGTGATGTGGGTGAACAGCTCACCTTCATGCTCCTTTATCAACTGCTCCATCTCCCCTTCCAGCTTCTCCAGTTCTGCTCTGGTACGTTTGAGCTGAAGCTTCAAAGAGCGTACTGCCGCGCCTTTGGTATGACCTCGGCTCTGCAGGCTGTGCAACTTGTTCTTCAAAGCTGTGCTCTGCTTATGGTAGAGCATGCTTACGGTTATCAGTGCTCCACACTGCTCAACGTAGTCTTTGGATGGTTGCCATACCCGAAGATCCTCGGACTGCTCAACACCATAGCTGCAGATCCAGCAGGCATCGCTGCGGTCGGTCTTAACATGAACAAGCTTCATCTCAATGTATCGCCTTATCGATAGCGGGTTGACGATACTTACCGTAAAGCCTCTCTCAAATAAATAGAGCGCCAACCGTTGGTGGTAGCTGCCGGTACTTTCCATTACACAACGCTGATCCTTACCAAGGGTTCCGGTGAATGCATTGAACCCTTCGGTGTCATTGCTGAACTGAGCATGTCCGCTCTCCTTACTGTACACATCGAAAGTATCTTTGGATACATCGATGCCCACCACCTGTTTTGATGTAACTTTATCCATGTCTTAGGACATTGTGAAAGAACAACACCTGTTTTGGCACACTTACCTATAAACGAGCTCAAAAGGCTCAGAGAACTGATCGTGCTACTACAGGAGAAGAGTGGGGACCATCTATGTTGACAGGATCCATCGTCCTTAAACCTAACGGGGTCTTAGTCCACTCTTCTGTTCTTTCCGGTTAATAAATGTTATGAATCTAATACGGAACAAGCTTAGGATACCTAAAACACATTAAAACGTGCTTTAGCAGGTCATTATATGCCACATATGGCAAACAAAAGGAGGCAAATTATGAAGAAATATTTGATCACATCAGCTATTCTGCAAACGTGTTTTGTTGCTGTGGTAATGGGGCAGACCGCTGTACCTACGTTTCACAGCCTTGGAATTTATTGGAGTCCATCAGGTGGAGATACTACCATTGCGTGTTCTGTGGATTACAGGAAAACGGGCAATACGCAATGGAACCAGGTACTGGAACTGTGGTTTGATACTGTCGACCAGGAATACAGGGGCAGCATTGTGCACTTGGAATCCGATACCGAGTACGATATAAAACTGCTTTTGAGTGATTTGAGCGATTCAGCCAGTTTTAATGCCACTACCTGGAGCGAGAACTTTCCCGTTTCAGATACGGTGTTCCTGCCCACAACTTCCAATCAAACGTATGTGATCAACCAATCGGGCACAGCAGGAGGATACGTGCTTTACACCCATGCCGAAGGGGACAGTGCAGTAATTGATGTGGACGACAACTACGACCATTGTGTGGAGATTGCAGACGGCACTTCCTATATCATTTTAAGAGGGGCAACACTAAGGGCAGCTTCAACACACGGGATAAAGATATTCGATAACTGCAACGATATTGTTATAGAACAGTGTGACATTAGCGGTTGGGGAAAAACAGATAATTCAGGATGGGGCCTGAATTACGAGTCCGCTATTTACTCCGATTACACCAGTGCAAACATTGAGCGCGTCATCATTCAATGCAACAAAATGCATCACCCCAGAACAGATGCCAACAGCTGGGCAGAAGAACGGTTCTACAGCGGAGACTCTACCTTCCACCCGATAGGGGCGCAGGCAATAAGCATGTTTAATACAGTCGGTAACCATGTAATACGTTACAACGAAGCGTATTCAGATACCGGTCATTACTTCAACGATGTTTTCGGTGGCGGAAGCAATTACAGTTTCAGGGGTTTCCCTAACAGGGATTCAGACATATACGGTAATAAGATCTCTCATTGCTGGGATGATGGTATCGAAAGTGAAGGTGCTAACATGAACGTTAGAATATGGGGTAACTATATTGACAGTACTTATGCTAAAATTGCCATAGCGTCTACCAGTAAAGGGCCACTCTATATATGGAAAAACATAGCAGGCAACAGTCGAAGAAGTGGCATCATCAATACCTCTGACGACTACGAAAGAGGCCCGTTTATAAAATGCGGTGGCAAGGTAATGAACAACACCTGGTATGGTAGCGGCAGAACGTATGTCTTCCACAATACTGTATTGCAGAATGATCCTGAGCAGGGCCAAACCTACCCCTTAGGTTGCAGTTATGGCATGGCAGCCTCTGGAGGTATTTTGTATGACATGATCGGCAGAAACAACATTTTTACCACCTACAAGAACTGGTGGCCAGTCCTTAATTTTGATGACTCGCTGCTGAGCTGTGAAAGTGATTTCGACTACGATCTTTACAACGGTTATATATACTACGAGTGCATGAGCAACCCACATGAAAGCAACGGCATCCAGTTGCCGGATACGCTACTCCCGGTTTACGATTCCGGAAACGGACCCGGTGAGTTTGCACTGCAAACCAACGCGCAGGGCTTTGATGATGGTGTAGTGATAAAAAACTTTAACGACAACTACAGCGGCACCGCACCTGATATAGGCGCCTTTGAGGCAGGGGAAGCACCCATGCTGTTTGGTACCGAAGCCTGTGTGCTCATCAATACAGGAGTAAGAACCTCAGTGCCTGCTAATGATAAGGTAAAAATATTCCCCAACCCCAGCAACGGAACGTTTATCATACTGGCACCGGCAGCAGGTACCTACAGGCTAATGGATGGGGTAGGTCGTGAGGTGGCAACAGGCAAACTGAACACGAAACAGGTACAAACAAATATGCCCGCAGACGTTTACTTTGTGGTAATTACATTAGGCGATCAAACCATTTACAGGAAGTTGGTGTTTACAAAGTAAAAAACAGTCCGCTACATTAACATTTAAACTGTCATTTATTTAGCTACTTCTGCAAAAAGCAGAAAAAAAGATGAAACTGAATTTGTTCAAAACAGCTACCGATTAGAAACGGAGGCCTGTTTACAAGGCGGGCATACATCTGAAATCATAGTGAAAAACACAGAAGACAATTACATTATTAACATCTTAACTGAGAACCCATCTCAATTTTATTTATGCGGAGCAAAAAATGACACCGCCTATTTATTGACGGTTTCAGATGGTTTCTGGACAAAAGAAGAGAAGGTTGAATTTCTGGAAACCTTGTGTTTGAATAATTAAAAAAAACGTGCTACAACAAAACCGAAACTGCATTAATCCGCAGATATCAATGTTACGGATGTTCCATGGGTTTTTATAATTTCCGCTCTCATTGAGCTGCTGCGTTCAGCGGCTCATTGTAGGCAATTAAAATAAGAACAATGAAGAAAGTTGGAATCTGGATAGATAAAAGAGGGGCAAAAATCGTATCCATCGAAAAGGGAGAGGAAAAACTCGACATTATCGATTCGCAAGTTGAAGAATACAATCCGAAAGGCGGAAGTGGAACAAAATTCAAAGGTGGGCCTCAGGACGTGGTTCAGGACAGCAAGTATCTGAACAGGGAAAATCTACAGTTTGCTGAGTATTTCAAAAACGTAGTTGAAAGGGTGGAAGATGCAGATGAAATCGTAATATTCGGTCCTGCAGAAACTGGTGAAAAACTGCACACAGAAATACGGAAAAACTACCCAATACTGCACGCAAAGACCAATCCGGTTGAAAGAGCAGATGTTATGACCGACAATCAATTGAAAGCATGGGTCAGGGACTATTACAACACGGAAAATTGAATTTTCGTTTTGAAATATTTGGCAACCGAACCAAATTGCACCAATGATTGAATTCCCACCATTAAGTAATCTATCGGTTTATCTGGACCTTAGGGTGGTCAATTACACTTGGCTCCACGAATACAAGAAGGCAGGTTTATACGTGCCTTTTACATTATAACGTATTCTTACCAGTTGGTCTTAATCAAAAAAGAGGTCGATCAGTTCATAGATTCGTTCTTGAGAATATGGCGATTCACCTTTCATGAACATCAATATCATCCGTTGAACCTGAATACGGACATTCAAAGTGTGGTTTTAAATGCGTCTGATTTTAAAAGCGGAATGTATCTCTACGCCTTAAAAGTTGATGGGCAAATAGTTGACCGCAAACAAATGATCGTAAAAAAGTAAAACTGCACCGGACAAATGCTATGAAACCAAAAGAGAATTTCACCATCGTTTTAGAAAAGATGATGATGTGCTTTCTGGCATTCCTTCTTTTTGTTTCGGTTGCAGAAGCAGAGATAGACCCCGAGAACATAACCATAGTTCGAGATACGTTCGGGGTGCCACACATTTTTGCACCAACCGATGCAGAGGCTGCGTACGGTTTGGCTTATGCGCATGCCGAGGACGACTTTGACAATATTCAAAGAGGTGTTCTGGCAGGACAAGGAAGACTGGGAGAGGTGGAAGGAAAGGATGGGGTGCTCTTCGATTTTGGGCTCCGGTTTCTGAAGATAGATTCGCTTGTTGATGCTCGATTTGAGTTAGACCTATCTACTGAATACAGAGCAGTGTTGGACGGTTATGTTCAGGGATTGAATGCATTTGCAGAGGCACACCCCAAAGAAAAACTTCATAAAAAGTTGTTTCCCGTGGTCTCACAGGATCTGGTAAAGAGTTACACACTCAGTTTATCTCTAATGGCTGGTTTGGGCATGGCACTAAAGGCTGTAAACGAGAATCGAATTCAGGAATTTTTCGGGGCTAATGAGTTTTCATCAGGTTCCAATGCATTTGCCGTTGCACCAGAGAGAATGGTGGATGGGAACACATATCTTCTGATCAATTCCCATCAACCAATAGAAGGTCGATTTGCATGGTATGAAGCACATATTCAAAGTGATGAA
>JASMME010000102.1 GCA_030748365.1 Lutibacter sp. | reverse complement strand
TAATACTAAATGACATCCAATAAAATTACTGTCTATTTACCAATACAAAAATTCGCAAAGATATTACCCAAGAGGTCATCTGCCGTAACCTTACCGGTGATCTCCCCCAGGTGGTACAAAGCTTGTCGTATATCAATGGCCAACAGGTCAGTACTCAGTTGTTTACCCAAACCTTTTTGCACCTCTTTAACGGCGGTATAAGCATGGGTTAGGGCCTCATAATGGCGGGCGTTGCTGACGATGGTCTCCTGATTGCTCAGGGCCCCTTTGTCTACCAGGGCACCCAGGGCCTCACAAAGCTCCGCTAGCCCTGTTCTTTCTTTGGCAGAAATAAAGAGCAACGACTCTTCCGAAAAAGTGAGACGAACGTTTTCCATTGATTTTTCGCCAACCAGGTCAGCTTTGTTGGCCAACAACAGAAGGGCTTTGGCAGGATAGGCGGCCCGAATCTTATCCAGTTCCGCACGCATGGCCCTTAGGTCAACAGCACCGGAATGCAGCTCGGCCAGGTCAATCAAATAAATGACCAACTGGGCCTGTGCGATTTTTTCAAAGGTCTTTTGGATACCAATTTGTTCCACGCTGTCCTCCGTATGACGGATACCAGCCGTATCGATAAAGCGATAGGCAATGCCCCCGACATTGATCTCATCTTCAATGGCATCCCTGGTGGTGCCGGCTATGTCGCTCACAATGGCCTTTTCTTCATTTAACAAGGCATTTAACAAAGTCGATTTCCCTACGTTTGGGGCTCCGGCAATGGCAATGGGAATGCCATCTTTTAAAACATTTCCAAGGGAAAAGGAATCAATCAGGCGCTTTAACACTTCAGCAATCTTGTCGAGAAGATCGGTCAATGCACTGCGGTCAGCAAAAGTGACGTCTTCTTCTGAAAAATCGAGCTCTAGTTCCAGCAGGCTTGCAAAATCTACTAATTGTTGGCGTAACTGCTCAATATCATGGCTAAAGCCTCCACGCATCTGTTGCAAGGCAATCTGATGTGCAGCAGCGCTCTTGGAAGCAATCAGGTCGGCTACAGCCTCTGCCTGGCTGAGGTCCATCTTGCCCTGTAAAAAGGCCCGGAGGGTAAATTCACCAGGTTCTGCATGACGCAGGCCGTTTCTTATAAAAAGCTGTATGATTTCTTGTTGTATATAGGCAGAACCGTGGCAATTGATCTCCACAACATTCTCTCCCGTATAAGAATGCGGTTCCTTAAAGACCGACACCAGTACTTCGTCTATCAATCGCTCGCCTTCGATGACATTGCCTAAGTGAATGCTGTGAGACGGACTGGTAGAAAGGCTTTTTGTTGGATTTTTAAAGCGTAGGAAGGTATCGGCAATATCAATGACCTGCGGGCCTGACAGACGAATGACCGCGACAGCCCCTACTCCGGAAGGACTTGCCAGGGCAATAATCGGATCGTTCTTTGGTAGATTCATCGCTGCAAAAATACATTAATTTTAGCAAGGAATGCCAAGTGAGAACATTTGACAACTACTTATTTATTATCCCAATCATCCTTCTTGTCATTCCGGTAGCGAAGTCTTATCTTTAGCAGATGTTTTCAATTCAACACCGATGGCCATAAATACCGAGGTTCTGTTTGCATTTATCACGGCTTCTATGGCCCTGACCCTGATGCCCGGACCAGACATCCTGTACGTAATGGTACAAAGCATCAGTCGGGGAAAGAAATACGGCCTGGTCACCGCCCTTGGACTGGTTTCAGGAATATTGCTCCATACCAGCCTGGTGGCCCTGGGAGTTTCAGCCGTGATACAGAAATCACCCCAGTTATTTGGCTTTTTACAAATAGCGGGCGCCTGTTACCTGGGCTGGCTGGCCTACCAAACCTATCGAGCGCCTAGCAAGCTGCCGAAATACGGTAGTGGTAAAGCGTCAAAAGAAATAAAGGCCTATTACTGGAAAGGGGTTGTTATGAATATAATCAATCCTAAGGTATCCCTTTTCTTCCTGGCCTTTTTCCCCAGTTTTCTATACAGCAACACCCAGGCAGTCTTCGTACAATGCTACGTATTAGGTGGTTTGTTTATGGCACAGGCCCTGCTGATCTTTTCCCTAGTAGCGCTACTGGCGGGCAGGCTAGGCAAACTGCTCAACGACTACCCTGAATCCGCTGTCCTCAGTAAATGGCTCAGGATAGCTGTCTATACAGGAATTGCCTTGCTGATCCTGTTTTCTGAAATCGAGCTAACAAAATAGATAATTCACTGTGCTGCTTCCAATCTTAGTATGCTTATCGTATCTTTGACAAACCAATGACCAAGCTCAAACTCATAGAATGTCCCAGGGATGCCATGCAAGGTATCCACCAACGTTTTATCCCTACAAAAGACAAAGCACAGTATATAAATGCCTTGCTTAGGGTAGGCTTTGACACCATAGATTTTGGAAGTTTTGTGTCAGCCAGGGCCATTCCACAAATGCGTGATACTGCTGAATTGCTAACCATGCTGGACCTGCGCGACACCAACACCAAACTCTTGGCCATCGTAGCCAATATCAGGGGAGCACAGGAGGCTGCAAAGTTTGAACAGATCCATTACCTGGGCTATCCGTTTTCGATTTCGGAAAATTTTCAAATGCGCAATACCGGTAAAACCATCCGAGAATCGGTACATATACTGGAGGAAATCATTCATATTGCTGACAAGGCCGGTAAAAAAGTAGTGGTCTATATGTCTATGGGCTTTGGCAATCCTTATGGTGACCCCTGGAACCTGGATATTGTCAGTGAATGGACCGAAAAACTGGCAGGATTGGGTACGGAAATCTTGTCTTTATCAGATACGGTCGGAACGGCTAAACCAAGCCATATCAGTACCCTGTTCACCGGACTGATATCTCAATATCCGACCATTGAATTCGGGGCACACCTGCATACCAAACCAGATGAATGGTATGAAAAAGTAGCAGCAGCCTATGCATCAGGCTGTCGTCGTTTTGACGGAGCCATTAGGGGCTATGGAGGCTGCCCGATGGCCAAAGACAGCCTTACGGGAAACATGCCTACTGAAAAACTCATCAGTTATTTTACCAGTCAACAGGTACCCATAGCCGTGCACCCCATCCGTTTTGAGACCGCCTACAATGAAGCATTAAAAATATTTTAACTCTACGAATCTGTATATCAACCACTTATAGTCAATTATCTTTTTTAATTTAAATTTATTCTAAATAACTTGTAAATCAAGCATCGATATAATATATTTGCCAAGAAATTTTATTTATATTTAATCTAAATTAAAGATGAAGAAACTACTTGTATTAAGTATCGCATTGGTAACTGGAGTAATCTCTGCACAGGACATCCAAAATGCTGGACAAAGAATTTTATCCAATGAAAGTAGCAATGGGGTAAGCGTTGGTGGATACGCCCAAATTGACTACAACGAACCCGACGGGTCGGCTGCAGGAAAACTCGACGTTCACAGAATGGTCCTTCTTTTTGGCTACAAATTCAACGACAAAGTGAGCTTTATGAGTGAGGTTGAATACGAACACGTCAAAGAAGTGTACGTAGAGCAAGCTTATCTGAGTTATAAAAAGAATGAAAACCTATCTGTATTGGCTGGTTTGATGCTGGTACCTATGGGGATCATCAACGAGTACCACGAACCTTCTACCTTCTACGGAGTAGAACGTCCAAATGTGGATAAATACATTGTTCCAACTACTTGGAGAGAAATAGGTGTCGGTATTTCCGGGAACCTTCCCAATGCTTCCTTAAAGTACCAGGCCTATATTTTTAACGGCTTTAAATCCTATGCAGATGGTTCTGGTGTCTTACGCGGTAAAGATGGTTTGAGGAAAGGAAGACAAAAAGGCGCTGAATCAGTGGTGAGCAGCCCTAACTTCTCAGCCAAATTGGATTACTACGGTCTTCCCGGTCTACGCCTAGGGCTTTCCGGATATGTTGGAAAAACGCAAACCGATGAAACGGCAACAGAGGGTGCAAGCGTAGGCGTTTCCATGATCGGACTGGATGCGAGATACCGCTACAACAACCTGTCTTTAAAAGGACAGTACATCAGCAGCCAGTTAACAGATACGGAAGCTTACAACGACCTTACAGGAAAAGACCTCGGGTCAAAAATGAACGGTTACTATGCCGAATTGGCCTATGATTTTGACCTAAAAGGGGTAGAAAAACTTACGCCTTTCATACGTTACGAAGCCTATAACACCCATGCTGATACGGCCGGTAGTCTTGCACAAAATGAAAGTTATGACCGTACCGACCTACTCTTCGGTCTCAACTACAAAGTAGCTGAGGGTGCTGCCTTTAAAATGGATTACCAAATCCACGACAATGCCGCATCAGGTAATGAAGCCTTGAAAATATTGAATGCTGGTGTAGCCGTTTGGTTCTAGTAGAAGATTATAAAATTGGGGCTGCTTAAATATTTATTTATTTAACCGCGGCCTCTTTTTTTTTATATTTTTACCCCTGTTGGCAGGGGCTTTGTCATTAAAGACTATTGCCACAAGAAAACAAGAAGAAAAAAAACAATTAAACCATGAACACGGCAAAATTCTGTTGGCTAGTACTGGGCTTGTTCAGCCTTGTTTCCTTTAGCACTCCCAACCGTATAGAAACCCTGATCCGAAAGGAGATACGATCGGTGCTGAAGTTGGAATCCTATACCAAAGAAACCGTCCTGATCCCGGAGCAACTAGCCCAGGAACTACCAGATAGTGGTTTGAAAGAGCAACTCTACACCATTGTTCAGCAGGAAGAGATTAAAGGCTACTACTTTCTAGGAAAAGCCTTTGGAAAAGCAGATTTTTTCGACTTTATGGTTATCTTTGGCCCTGACCTAGACATTTTGAAAGTAAAAATACTGGTATACCGTGAAAGTCACGGGGGAGAAATTGCCAGCAGACGCTGGCTCCGGCAGTTTAGGGGAGTACTACCCTTACAGCCCTTTAGCTACCCAAAAGACATCGCAGCCATTTCCGGTGCTACCATCTCGGCCAGGTCTTTAACAAAATCTATAAACCAACTGCTCGAAACCATGACGCTGTTGCGACAAAATAAAGTTATTTAATGCAATTACACGGACGTATTCACCATTTTCCAAAGGAGCTCAAACTGACCATCCTGGCCTTTATAGTTACGCTGAGTGTGGGCTTTTATAGCAGCATTCGTTATGTGGATAATACCACAAATATACAGGCCAACGGTATTGAAACACAGTATTTGGGCAATGAATCGGACGGAACTGCACGCGTCATGAAATTTCGAAAAAGCAAACAGGAAATGCTCAGTATACTGCACAGTCATATCTTATCGCTGTCCGTTATTTTCTTTTTACTGGCCCTGATACTGTCAACCACTTCCCTCCCTATCCGTTGGAAATACTTTTTAATGCTGGAACCTTTTGTATCCATCATACTTACCTTTGGGGGTATCTACTATCTGTGGACAGGCATTACCTGGTTAAAGTACCTGGTTATATGCTCGGGAGCATTGATGACACTGAGCTTTGTGCTGTCTAGCGCAATCATTTTCCAACAA
>JASMME010000101.1 GCA_030748365.1 Lutibacter sp. | reverse complement strand
GCTTCTTCTTCTGTAAGGGCGCCTTTCAGTACCCCACCTGCCAAATGTTTTTTTAGCAAAACCCCTTTGTACGACAAGATTGCCCTGGCCGTATCTGTAGGTTGTGCACCGTTTTGTAACCACTTTACGGCACCGTCAACATCCAGCGCGATGGCTGCAGGTTTGACGTTGGGATTATAGGTTCCTAATTTCTCCAAATACTTACCATCTCTTTTAGAACGTGCATCTGCTGCAACGATCCAATAGAATGGTTTTCCCTTTTTACCGTGTCTTTGTAATCTGATTTTTACTGGCATTGTTGTTAATTTTTAAGGTACTCGACCTTGATTATTAATTTGAGTGCGCAAATATAATGAGTTATTTCCAAATAAACTTCTCTTTTTCAGTATATTTTAAAGGCATCATGTATTTCCACCCACAGCCATTCACAACAAGCCACGAGTCAATAAATTAGAATTTTACAAACCCCGAAACCGCTAAAAAACCCCTTAGTAAGAGTGCAGCCCTAATGGTTTTCAAAAGGCCCTATTTCAATCTGATTGTCAGACGATCAGCAGGCGGTATTCACCCATCAGCATTTCAACGGGTGCCAAGGCCTTGTATCACCCCCTTTCTCTACACATTATTTGTTAATAAAAAGAGTCCGCTGCCAAACACTTAAACGCCTTAAATTGCTACTTTTGGGAGATGTAATTCTTTAGGTGAGTTACCCTGGTCTATGTATATAATTTTTGACACCGAAACAACCGGTTTACCCAAAAGCTGGAAAGCCCCAATTACTGATACGGATAACTGGCCCAGGTGTGTCCAGATTGCCTGGCAGTTGCACGACCAGTACGGCGCCCTCATAGAACACCGGGATTTTCTAATCAAACCCGACGGATTTAATATTCCCTATGATGCTGAGCGTATACACGGTATCTCTACCCGACTGGCAGAGGAAAAGGGAACTGCCCTGGAAACAGTCTTGGACCATTTTAACGAAGCGCTTGAGAAGGCGGACTTTGTGGTCGGACAAAATGTTGGTTTCGACATCAACATCATGGGCTGCGAATACCATCGACTCGGCATAGAGACGTCCCTTGCACAACTCAATCTGTTGGATACCTGTACCGAATCCACCGCCAATTTATGCCAACTTCCAGGAGGCAGGGGCGGAAAGTTTAAACTCCCTACCCTTACGGAACTGCACCAACACCTGTTCTACAGCCCCTTTTCGGAAGCACACAATGCCACGGCAGATGTGGAGGCGACTGCCCGTTGTTTCCTGGAACTCGTTCGTCGTGGACACTATACTAGGGAAGCGCTGAACGTAGATGATGACTACTTCGCACATTTCAAAGAAAAAAATCCGGATACCATACAGGTAATTGGCCTAAAACACCTAAACCTTCAAAAAGAAAGCAAACGGTTACAAGCGCAGGCAAGTCCCGAAAAAACCATTACATCTTTTAATCAGGCTACCTTGAATCGCCTGGAAGAAGCGCCTTTTTCGCACCTGCACTGCCATTCACAATTTTCTATTTTACAGTCTACCTCAAGTATCCAGGACCTGATCAATACGGCGATCTCCATGAACATGCCAGCAGTTGCCCTGACAGACATCGGGAATATGATGGGGGCTTTTTACTTTGTAAGGGAGGCGCTAAAACACAACCGTTCTGCAACCGCCCACAACGAACAATTAAAAGAGGGGGGGCTTCCCAAACAACCCATCAAACCAATCCTGGGCTGTGAATTCTACGTATGTGAGAATCACCTGGATAAATCCCGAAAGGACAACGGCTACCGAATTGTATTCCTAGCAAAAAACAAGAATGGGTACCTAAACCTGGCCAAGATGTCTTCCATCTCCCATACCCAGGGATTCTACTATGTGCCACGGATTGACAAATCCATCATCGAACAACACAAAGAGGACCTAATTGTCC
Source organism: Lutibacter sp. (assembly GCA_030748365.1). Taxonomy (GTDB): domain Bacteria; phylum Bacteroidota; class Bacteroidia; order Flavobacteriales; family Flavobacteriaceae; genus Lutibacter. Next base: position 3,688 of record JASMME010000101.1, on the reverse strand, counting down.
TTTCTGGCAACCTCTCCGGAGAAATACCTGGGAAAATACTCAATGTAGGAGAAAAGCAAGCAGAAGAGGCCTTGCTGTGGTGGAAAGCGCAATTTGGAGAAGATTGCTACCTGGAACTGATGAACCACGGCCAGGAAAATGAAACCCACGTAAACGAGGTGTTGAAGGGCTTGGCTGAGAAACACCAGGTAAAGCTTGTAGCCACCAACAACACCTACTATACAGAAGCTTCCGAAGCGGAAGCACATGACATCCTACTCTGTGTAAGAGACGGGGAAAAGCTATCGACACCAAAGGGCAAAGGGCGGGGCTTTAGGTACGGACTGGACAACAGTGAATACTACTTCAAATCGGGTAAGGAGATGAAGCAATTGTTTGCTGACTGCCCAGCGGCCATTATCAATATCCAGGAGATTGTTGACAAGGTGGAAATCTTTGACCTGGCCCGGGAAGTACTCCTGCCTACTTTTGACATCCCCGAGCAATTCATACACCCAGAAGACGCCCAGGACGGGGGCGTACGGGGGGAAAATGCCTTTTTGCGACACCTGGCCTTTGAAGGGGCCACCAAACGCTATGGTGAATCGCTGGAAGAAAGTGTCCGGGAACGTATTGATTTTGAGCTTTCTATCATTGAAAAAACAGGGTATCCAGGGTATTTCCTAATCGTATGGGATTTTATTAAAAAGGCCCGTGAAATGGGTGTGTCCGTAGGACCAGGACGGGGCTCTGCAGCGGGCTCTGCTGTGGCCTACTGCTTGTGGATTACCAATATAGACCCCATAGCCTATGACCTGCTTTTTGAGCGTTTCCTAAATCCAGACCGGATCTCCCTGCCGGACATCGATATAGATTTCGACGATGAAGGAAGGCAAAAGGTCATTGACTATGTCATTGACAAATACGGTTCAAATCAGGTGGCACAGATCATCACCTACGGCAGTATGGCCGCCAAATCCTCTATCAGGGATACCGCCAGGGTATTGGACCTGCCCCTGAGTGATGCCGACAGGATTGCCAAGTTGATTCCCGGAATTAAATTACAGCATATCTTCGGGGAAGATGAAAAAAGTGCGCAAAAAGTGAAGGCCTTGCGCGCGGAGGAATTCGAAAATGTACAGGAATTAAAACGTATTTCGGAAGGCGACGACCTAGAAGCACAAACCATCAAACAGGCCATCAACCTGGAAGGTTCCGTAAGAAATACCGGTACACACGCCTGCGGGGTCATCATCACCCCGGAAGCCATCACCAACCTGATACCCGTCGGAACAGCGAAGGACTCAGCAATGTATGTCACCCAGTTTGACAACAACGTGGTGGAAAGTGCAGGGCTGCTAAAAATGGACTTTTTGGGTCTAAAAACCCTGACCCTGATCAAAGACACCATCAAGATCGTCAAAGCCTTACACGGGAAAGAACTGGTACCCGACGAATTCCCACTAGACGACCCAACAACCTACGAGCTTTTTCAAAAAGGGGAAACCATCGGTATCTTCCAATATGAATCTCCCGGTATGCAAAAGCATATGAAATCGCTCAAGCCTACGGAATTCGCTGATTTAATTGCGATGAATGCCTTGTACCGTCCTGGTCCTATGGAGTATATTCCCCTGTTTATTAACAGAAAACACGGCCGGGAAAAAATTGAATACGACCTGCCGGAAATGGAAACCTATCTAAAGGAAACCTACGGAATTACCGTCTACCAGGAACAGGTCATGCTGCTTTCCCAAAAACTGGCAGGATTTACCAAGGGGGAGGCCGACATGCTTCGCAAGGCCATGGGAAAAAAGATCTTCTCCATGCTCCAGGAACTGAAACCTAAATTTATTGAAGGAGGTAAAAAAAATAAGCACCCGGAAGCAGTTCTCGAAAAAGTCTGGAAGGATTGGGAAGCTTTTGCTGCCTACGCATTTAACAAATCACACTCAACCTGCTACGCGCTAATCGCTTACCAAACAGCCTACCTGAAGGCACATTATCCGGCCGCGTTTATGGCAGCCGTATTGTCGAACAATATGAACGACATCAAACAGGTAACCTTTTTTATGGAGGAGTGTAAACGTGCCGGCATTCCCGTACTGGGGCCAGACATCAATGAATCATATTATAAGTTTGCCGTTAACAAAGAAGGCGCCATCCGTTTTGGTATGGGGGCCATCAAAGGGGTGGGCGCTGCCGCGGTAAAAGCCATTACCAAAGAACGCAAAGAACAAGGGGCTTACACCTCCTTCTTCGATATCACCAAAAGGGTGGACCTGCGATCTGCCAATAAAAAAGCCTTTGATGGCTTGGTCATGGCTGGGGCCCTGGATTCTTTTCAGCAAACACACCGGGCGCAATACTATGCCCTGGATGACAAAGGACAAACCTTTATAGAGAGAGCCCTGCGCTATGGCAATAAATACCAGGAAAACAAAAACTCTGCACAGGTATCGCTGTTTGGCGAAGCTTCTGAGGTTGAATTTCCAGAACCTGAAATCCCGCCCGCTAACAAATGGGGTATGATGGAGGCCCTTTCCAAGGAAAAGGAATTGGTCGGTATTTATATATCAGGACATCCCCTGGATGATTTTAAGACCGAACTGAACCATTTCTGCAATGCAGATGTACGTGTTTTCCAAGAGTCTTCACAACTGCTCAACAGGGAGGTTTCTATTGGAGGAATCATCACCAGTTCAGAACACAGAATTTCCAAAAATGGCAAGGGATGGGGTGCCTTTACCCTAGAGGACTACACGGGCAGTCATGATTTTAGGATTTTTGGGGAGGACTATCTAAAATTCAAACATTTTTTGGTACCCAATGCCTTTCTGCATTTTAAAATTTTCGGAAAAAAAGGCTGGAATGATGAGGTGCGCCTATCCTTTACCAATGTCCAGTTGCTACAGGATGTATTGGCAACTTTTTCAAAAAAAATTACCCTTCAACTCGACCTACAGCAAGTTACTGAAAAGAATGTACGACAAATACGCACTTTATTGGCCGCACATAAAGGAAAAAAACCCCTGCAATTTGTCATATACGATACGGAGGAAAAACTTACACTCAACCTTCCCAGCAGAAGTGTCAAAGTTGACATTTCCAATGAATTCCTTCAAGCGCTGATCGAACAAGACCTGGCCTTCAAACTCAACTAAGAACCCGCATGAGAAAGATCGTTTTTGTGCTCTTAATGCTGTCAAGAACCGCCTTTGGCCAACAAAGTGCCCACTATATTGAAGCGGGCTATTTTTACGGAAATATACTGGCCTTATCTCCAGATTCACATGCTTTTCTTCAAGGACATCCGTCTGGATTTTTTACAAGCTATAATGTACAAAACCTGGGGACAGAAGCTTGGCATGCTCATTATAATTATCCTGACACAGGCTATTCTTTTTCTTATCAGAACTTACAATCGGATATTCTTGGGGAAATCTATGCCTTGTATAAACACTACAATTTTTACCTGTTTGAACGATTGGCTAAGAATAAGTTAATACTAAGTACTGGACTGGGGCTGGGATACGCGACCCATCCTTATGACAAGGTTCATAACAACAAAAATATAGCCTTTGCCTCCCACCTGAATACTTCCTCCTATTTCAGGCTTTCTTACCAACGGGCAGGGATTAGTCCGCACCTGAACTTGCACTTGGGTCTGTTGTTTATGCATACATCCAACTCAAATATAAAATCGCCC
>JASMME010000100.1 GCA_030748365.1 Lutibacter sp. | reverse complement strand
ACTGGTACCCGCGTTTTGATAATCCCTGCTTTTTCCAAAGCGATCTCGGGCAAGGTAGTCCCTAAAAACCGGGTATGGTCTAAACCGATATTCGTAATCACAGAAAGAACCGGATGGATGATGTTGGTGGCATCCAGGCGTCCGCCCAAGCCAACTTCAATAATGGCAATGTCTACAGAAGCCTTCTTAAAATGGTCAAAGGCCAAACCCACAGTCATTTCGAAAAAGGAGAGCTGCTTGTCCTCCAGGAAACGCCGGTGATCATCAATAAAACGAAGCACTGACTCCCGGTCAATCGGCTGGCCATTGACCCGAATACGTTCTCTGAAATCCTTTAGATGCGGAGAGGTGTACAAACCCACCTTATAGCCCGCTTCCTGCAATACAGCAGCCAACATATGACTGGTAGAACCTTTGCCGTTGGTACCTCCCACATGAAGGGTTTGATAACTTGTTTCAGGACGTTCGAGGTAATCAGAAAGGGCCAGGCTGTTGGAGAGGTCTGTTTTATAGGCACTGGCTCCCTGACGCTGGTACATGGGCAGCTTGGAGAACATCCAGTCAAGTGTTTCTGTATAATTCATGTAATATCCCCGATTTGATAGTGGGCAGCCCTGATCAAACAACCGGATCGGCTGGTTCCTGTAGCATTTCCAAAAAGGTACCGGATTGCACTGTCAGTATATAAATGGCTTTTTTTCTGATGACCCGCAAATGGCTGTGGGCAAGAAAAGCCAGGAGACCCAACAAAAAACCCATCAGGGTGACAAATGCAGAAGCATACAGGCCATTGATTAGCAAACTGGCAGTAGCCCGAAAGCCAAGATCACCGAGGGCAGCGATGACCGACCAACTCTCAAAGATAATGGCCAAAAGACCTATCAAAGGGCTTATAAGGGCAATGACTGGCAAGATTTCGGTATATTTTTCGAGCTTATAAACGAGCTGTACACGGCTGTTGTCCATCCGCAAGCGGATGGTTTCCAAAGGCATACCCATGCCCTCAAGTCCCTTTTGCAGTATGCCTGCCACCGGAGTACCCGCCTGCAGGCAAAGTTCCTTGGCTGCCACCAAGTTATTATGTACAAGATGGTCTCTAAGCTGCTGTATAAAATGACGGTCATAGCGAAAGACCTTGCTAAGAAAGAGCAGACGTTCTAGGTAAAGCACTAAACCCGCCAGAAATAACAATAGTAAGAACCCTGCAGTACCCTGTAGAAAAAGGCTGCCTTGGGCAAGCAACTGATACAGCTGCTGAAAAGTATGATCGGCCACCGTTTCTTGTATGGGTTCTTGTAAAGAGATGCGCATCTGTATGATAGCTTGTACCTTAAAAATAGGTGTTTATAATAAATACATCACCCCCAAAAAGCCTGCCACACCCAGTACAATGGTGTAGGGAATGGCCATCTTGACCATCTTTCCATAGGAAAGGTTGATCAGGGGAGCCAGTGAGGAGGTTAACAGGAAAAGGAAGGCCGCCTGTCCGTTGGGCGTTGCCACACTGGGCAGGTTGGTTCCTGTATTGATCGCGATGGCCAAGTGCTGGAATTGTTCCAGGGAAATGACCCCACTTTTATAAGCCTGATGCACCTCGTTGATGTATACCGTGGCCACAAATACATTGTCGCTAATCATAGAGAGCAAACCATTGGCTACATAGAACATGGAAGGTTGCATTTCGGGGGGTAAGGTCAGGGCCCACTCAATAATCGGGCTAAACAAATGCTGATCGTGGATCATGGCAACAATGACAAAGAACACAACCAACAAACCGGTAAAGGGCAGGGCTTCCTCAAAAGCCTTCCCCAATTGGTGTTCATCGGTAATACCTATAAAGGCCGTCTGAACGACAATCAGCCCTAGGCCTATCAAGCCCACTGGGGCAATATGGGTCGCCAAGGCAACGATGAGCAAGATGGCTGCACTACCCTGTACAATCAGCGCGTATTTTTGCTTGGCCGTCCGGTCCCTGTCTTGTTGGGTGGTGTAGTTTTCTATGATGGTACGGACCACTGGAGGCAATGTTTGTCCAAAACCAAATGTCCGGGTCATTTCCAGTAGTACGGTGGTTACCAACCCAGCAAATAGTACTGGCAGGGTAATCGGTGCCATCATTTGGTAAAATTCGATGAAATTCCAGCCCATTCTTTCTCCAATAAGTAGGTTCTGAGGCTCTCCTACCAGGGTACAAACCCCCCCGAGGGCGGTTCCTACCACCCCGTGCATGACCAAGCTGCGCAAAAAACTTCTAAATTCCTCCAAAGTCTCACCGCTCAGTTCCCTTTTATCCTTTACCCCGCTGTTATCCAAGTCCGATTCCCCTGAATGTATCTTGTGATACACCCCGTAAAAACCAACCGCTACACTGATCAACACAGCGGTGACCGTCAGGGCATCGAGAAAAGCAGACAACAAGGCGGATAAAAAAGCAAAGAGCAAAGACAAGACCAATTTAGACTTTACCCTGGTAAAAACCTTGCTAAAAATATACATCAGCAAAGGCTTCATAAAATAGATTCCCGCCACCATAAAGACCAATAGCAGGACTACCTCAAGATTTTGTTCCACCTCGTGATAAGCGTTTTTGGGAGTAGTCAACTTCAATAACAAGGCTTCCAATGCCAATAAACCACCAGATTGCAGGGGATAACATTTTAGGGCCATGGCCAGGGTGAAGATAAATTCACCAATAAATATCCAGGCCGTAACAACAGGCCCCAGCACATACAACGAAAAAACATTGAAAATCAGAAAGCCGAGCATGATTGTTTTAAACCATTTTGGGCTTTTTCCTAAAAAATACGTAAACATAAGAAGGTGTCTATTAAAAAAGTTTGTACTCATTGATCAGGCGTTTCTCACTATGCCTAAACCAGACAAATATAGAAAAAAAGTCCTTGTCTTTAGGGAAATATTTTACCAGAGCTATGGTCATAGGTGGCCCCGGTAACAGATCGCAGACAATTGGGCTTGTTTTCAAAACGTAAGACCCCTAAGAGGGCAAAGACAATGGCCTCTTTATAGTCGACAAGGGGGGCTTCCGGAATACAAACCTCCAGGGAAGTGAGTGCCCTGAACTGTTCGATCAGAAACCGGTTATAAGCACCGCCGCCAGTTACCAGTACCTGCCCACTTTTGGAAGGCTCAACAGCCGCGGCCAATCTGTATGCTACGTGTATCGTATAGGTACTCAACAAAGACTCAACAGGCAGGTTATAAGCATCCATCATGGGAAAAACCGCCTGTTTTACAAATTCAATACCCAGTGATTTGGGTAGCGAACGTCGGTAATACGGAAGGGCTTCCAGGGCGTTCAATAAGGCTGGGTTACAGCTGCCGGAAGCCGCAACTTTTCCCTGATCGTCATAGGGCATGCCCAACTGATCAGCATAGTGGTTCAGTACGGTATTCACCGGACAGATATCATAGGCGATACGTTGGCCGTCTCGTTCAAAGGAAATATTGGCAAAACCACCCAGATTCAAACAGTGGTCGTACTTGGAAAACAACAAGCTATCTCCCATAGGCACCAAGGGAGCTCCCTGGCCACCAAGGGCCACGTCCTGGGCTCTAAAATCGTATACCACCGGTAAGCCTGTAAGCCTACTGATAGACCCGCCTGCCCCTATTTGCAGGGTATAACCATCGGCAGGCTGGTGAAAAATGGTATGCCCGTGAGAAGCGATTAGGTCAATCGAATGAAGCTGGTGCCTGTCTATAAAACCGCAGATTAGTCCGCCCAAGTAGTTCCCATATTTGGTATCTAACAAGGTTAACTCATCGCTGGAAGCGTGAAAAGCAGCGGTTAATTTTTTCTTCCAAGAAGCCGGATAGGGAATCGTCTCCGAGGCTAACAATTCAAAGTCATAGCTGTCTTGGGTACGGGAAATAGACACAAAAACAAGGTCTACACCGTCTAGGGAGGTTCCAGACATCAATCCAATCACTTTCCAACAATGGCTCATTGTAAATATAGTAGGCTTTATATTTCACATATTTACTAAATTTTCGGCTAAAAAGAACTAAATTTGTAGGGAAATTTAACCTAATATTGACTATGAATTTTAACCTAACCGAAGAGCACCTTATGATTCGTAAGGCTGCACGTGATTTTGCACAGAACGAACTACTACCCGGTGTGATTGAACGCGACGAAAAACAATTATTTCCAGGGGAACAGGTCAAACAGATGGGAGCCCTTGGCTTTCTCGGTATGATGGTAGATCCAAGCTACGGAGGTAGTGGGCTGGATACCGTTTCTTACGTACTGGCTATGGAGGAGATTTCCAAAGTGGATGCTTCGGCCTCTGTGGTCATGTCTGTAAACAACTCACTGGTTTGCTGGGGGCTGAGCACCTATGGCACCGAAGCCCAGAAAGAAAAATACCTGGTGCCTTTGGCCAAAGGAGAGATTATAGGTGCCTTTTGTCTGAGTGAGCCGGAAGCAGGCTCAGACGCTACCTCTCAAAAAACAACTGCAATTGAAAAAGAAGACCATTACCTACTGAACGGCACCAAGAACTGGATTACCAATGGGGGAACTGCCAGTGTATACTTGGTCATTGCCCAAACAGACCGGGAAAAAGGACACAAAGGCATCAACGCCTTTATAATTGAAAAAGGGATGGAAGGCTTTGAAATAGGCCCCAAGGAAAACAAATTAGGGATCCGGGGTTCCGACACACATTCCCTGATGTTTACCGACGTAAAAGTCCCTAAAGAGCATCGAATTGGGGAAGATGGTTTTGGGTTTTCATTTGCGATGAAGACCCTCTCTGGTGGTAGGATTGGCATTGCTGCCCAAGCCCTTGGTATTGCTTCAGGTGCCTATGAACTGGCCCTTGCCTATTCCAAAGAGCGCAAAGCCTTCGGCAAAGAAATTAGCAAACACCAATCCGTTGCCTTTAAACTGGCCGACATGGCTACCCGGATCGAAGCGGCCCGTCATTTGTGTATGAAAGCTGCCTGGGATAAAGACCAGGGGCATGATTATAGCTTGAGCAGTGCCATGGCGAAGTTATACGCTGCGGAGACCGCTATGGCCGTAACTGTAGAAGCTGTTCAGATACACGGTGGCTATGGTTTTGTCAAAGAATACCACGTTGAACGCCTGATGCGTGATGCAAAGATTACCCAAATCTACGAGGGGACTTCTGAAATACAAAAAATTGTAATCTCAAGAAGTGTCTTAAACGCATAAACGCTTTGTGAAGGGCTAATAAGACCTACGAACATATTGTAAAACCGATACCTATATCGGTTTTTTTTATGGCAGTCTCTTTGTTAAATTTAGTCAAAAAAAAAGACCCTCAACAAAAGTTGAAGGTCTTTTCAAAAGAAAGGCGGTGACATACTCTCCCACCAGTGGCAGTACCATCTGCGCTGATAGGCTTAACTTCTCTGTTCGGGATGGGAAGAGGTGAGCCCTATCGCAATAACCACCTTAAGTTGTTTAGGTTACTAACCTTGATGTGTTGACATACTGAAAATACAATATCATAAAAAACTGCTTTGTAAAAAATTGCACATAAAAGCCTATGGGTTATTAGTACTACTCGGCTATGACATTACTGCCTTTACACCTATAGCCTATCAACGTGGTAATCTCCCACGACCCTTT